>JAIESE010000024.1 GCA_019746225.1 Alphaproteobacteria bacterium
AAAATCAATTTGTATGTCGTTTAATGGGGAACGAGCTATGAAGCAGATTGTCCAGGATATTCTTTTACTCGGAGACATTAAGATCAATGGAACACGCCCCTGGGACATAATTGTTCATGATGAGCGTCTCTATAACCGGCTGATAAAGAATACAGATCTTGGTCTTGGCGAATCTTATATGGACGGTTGGTGGGATTGTCAGAGTCTGGATGAATTTTTTTATCGAGTTATTCGATCCGACCTCAAAACAAAAGCGATTCATCAGCCTCATTTCTGGCAAAGCCTTCTGATTCAAAAACTTTTCGAGGCGATGCGTGGACTCTTCAATTTTCAGACAAAAGAAAGAGCCTTTATCGTCGGCGAAAAGCACTACGATATTGATAATGATTTATATGAAAAAATGCTGGATAAGCGTTTAACGTACACTTGTGGCTATTGGGATAATGGAGCGAAAAACCTTAATGAAGCGCAAGAAGCCAAGCTTGAATTAACCTGTCAAAAACTGCAATTGAAGCCCGGAATGAGGATCCTCGATATTGGATGTGGATGGGGAAGTTTTGCCAAATATGCCGCAGAAAAATACAAAGTTTCTGTGTCGGGTGTTACCATTTCCCGCGAACAAATTCATCTCGCTGAAAAGCTGTGCAAAGGCCTTCCGGTCGAATTTTATCTTCAAGATTACCGAGATTTGCAACAACTCGGCCTTAAGTTTGACCGTATCGTCAGTCTTGGGATGTTTGAGCATGTCGGCTACAAAAATTACAAAACCTATATGGAAGTTGCAGCCAAGTGCCTGAAGGATGATGGCTTATTTTTGTTGCATACCATCGGAAGCAATTTTTCCACCACCACCTGCCAGAGCCCTTGGATTGACAAGTACATTTTCCCAAATGGACAAGTCCCTTCCATTGAGCAAATCAACACGTCCATCGAAGGGCAATTTATAATGGAAGACTGGCATAATTTTGGCAGCAATTATGACACCACCCTCATGGCATGGCACAAGAACTTCAATGACAGCTGGGACAGCCTTAAAGGAAAATATGATGACCGTTTCCGCCGGATGTGGAACTATTATCTACTCTCATGTGCGGGGAGCTTCCGGGCACGAGACAGCCAACTCTGGCAAATCGTGTTGTCTAGACGAGGCATTGTGGGTGGGTATGTGCGTCCATCAATCGTGCAGACTCAAGAACCTTTGAGGAAAGAAATTAAAGCTCCTGCGAAGAAAAAGGCGGGGTCAAAAGCGAAGGGGTGAGAGGGAGCTAACCTTGATGGCTAACATCCACAACACCACCCCTCATGCCTTCTTCTTCACTGCCTTCTTCTTAAAGCCACCGCGTCCGCGTTTCACACCCGATGCCCCTTTTTGGATTTTGGCATTAACGATGGCGACGGCCTCCTCAAGAGTGAGGTTTAAAAAGTCGTATGCTTTTGGAATGGAAGCAAATTGGTCCCCGAATTTCACATAAGGGCCAAAGCGCCCAAGACCGACGCTCAAACGATCACCTGAATCGGGGTGTTCACCAATGGGAAAGGGCAATCTCTTCAACTGGAGAGCCATCTCTAAAGTGACATCATCAGGCGCTGTTGTCGCCGGCAAAGAAACGCGTTTTGGCTTTGGCTTTGTTGACTTAGCCGCCTTCTTCTTCGTTGTTTTTTTACCTTTTTTAGGAGCTTCGTCTTCCGTTTCACTTTTTTTAGAAGGTTTTTGAGCCGATACTGTTGTTTCATCACCCCACTGGAGGTAATACCCATAGGGACCTTTGCGCAAACTAATCATTTCTTCCGTATCTGGATCGCTGCCAACTTCCTTCGGTTCTTCAGGGGCTGCCGCCGTTGCTTCATCTCCCGTAACGCTCAAAGGTCGTGTGTAGCGGCATTCTGGATAGTTGGAGCACCCCAAGAAAGCGCCGAAGCGACTCAATTTTAAGCTCACACGACCGGTTTTGCACGTCGGACAAACGCGAGTTGCCTCATCTTCGCCAAACAAATGGAAGCTCATATCGTGCTCGAGGCGATCGATCACTTCCGTGGTGCGTAAGTTTTGTGTGGCATCCGTCGTTTCATGAAACGGTCCCCAAAAGCGTGTCAAAACTGCCTTCCAAGGCAGACGGCCTTCAGAGATTTCGTCTAACTCTTCTTCCAAATTCGCCGTAAAGTCATACTGAATATACTTGTTAAAGAAATTGACCAAAAAGACGGTGACAAGACGGCCCCGCTCTTCGGGAATGAACTGACGCTTTTCAAGACGCACATAATCCCTCTCTTGCAAAACATGGATGATCGAAGCATATGTCGAGGGTCGGCCAATTCCTAATTCTTCCAGCTTCTTGACCAAACTCGCTTCGCTATAGCGCGGGGGCGGTTGCGTGAAATGTTGGTTCGGTGTGATTTGCTTCTGCTCAATGGCATCGCCCATGGATAGGACGGGCAAGAGGCGATCTTCCTCATCTTTTTCAGGGTCTTCATCTACACCTTCTTGATAGAGTTTCAGGAAACCATCAAAGGTCATTGTAGAGCCCGTTGCTCTCAACGTAATTTGTTTGTCCGGAGACGCCATTTCAACCGTTACCTGGTCAAACAAAGCGCTTTCCATTTGTGACGCAATCGTCCGCTTCCAAATTAATTCATAAAGCTTAAATTGAGAGTCATCCAAGTACTGGCGAACCTCATCTGGGTGACGTGACAGTTGAGTGGGTCGAATGGCTTCGTGGGCTTCTTGGGCGTTCTTCGATTTGTTTTTAAAAACGCGTGGTGACGGGGGAACATAAGGCTTGCCATATGATTTTTCAATATAGTCCCGAGCCGCAAACAAAGCCTCATTCGCAATTTGAATGCTGTCCGTACGCATATAGGTGATCAAACCAGTGACTTCACCGCCCATTTCAACGCCTTCATACAAGCGTTGTGCAAGCTGCATGGTGCGCGAGGCCCCATACCCCAGTTTACGCGATGCTTCTTGTTGCAAGGTTGAGGTGATAAAGGGAGCTGCCGGATGGCGCTTCACCTGCTTTTTCTCTAAGGTTGAAACAGCCAAGGTTCGGGCACGAATCGCTTCAACAGCGGCCTCAGCGAGCGCTTGGGTATTCAGGTCGAACTTATCCAATTTTTTCCCGTTGAGGTGGGTCAAGCGCCCGTTAAATTTCTCATTTCGTGGGGTCATCAATTGCGCGGTGATGGACCAGTATTCTTGCGGTTTGAACACTTCAATTTCAGCTTCGCGCTCAACCACCAACCGCAAAGCCACCGATTGCACACGTCCCGCAGAGCGGGAACCAGGGAGTTTACGCCACAATACTGGGGACAAGGTGAATCCCACCAAATAATCAAGCGCACGACGTGCCAGGTACGCATCCACCAATTCTTTATTAATAGCCCGGGGATTTTCAAGAGAATGTTGGACGGCGGTCTTTGTAATTTCATGAAAAACGATACGCTGAACTTCTGTTTGAGGCGACAAAGCACCTTGTTCAGTCAAGACTTGTTGCACGTGCCAAGCGATGGCTTCCCCTTCTCTATCAGGGTCAGTTGCGAGATAGAGATGGTCGGCGCCGCGAATGGCTTTGGCAATTTCAGCGATGTGTTTCTTTGAGCGATCATCCGTTTCCCAACTCATAGCGAAGTCTTCTTCAGGGCGCACAGAGCCATTCTTGGAAGGTAAATCTCGAATATGTCCAAAGCTGGCAAGGACGGTGAAGTCTTTGCCCAAATAGCGATTAATCGTCTTGGCCTTTGCCGGCGATTCCACAATAACAACGTTTTTCATTAAGTCACAGTCCTTGAGCCTATGGGCAATATTCTGATTTTCATTTTGCAAACCCTAACGCCTATTAGCAAGGGATTATATAAAAGATCAAGAAAAATTTTTCGAAATTTTGGCGCTTGATGCCATTTTTTTTACAAAAATGAATCCATTTATGGCCTTTACAGCACCCCTTCAATTCCTTAAGTTGGCGCCAAGAGATACCACGCAAGCTTTAGCATCGTTACTGAAGATGTTATTATTACCGGAGATACCATGAAAAAGTGTTTATCCCTTCTCATTTTCTTGATTATACATGCTCATTCGGAGGCAACTGAGCGTGAAGCCTTTATTGAAGAAGAAGTTCAACAGGTGATGAAGACGTGCCCGCACCTCCAGAATATTGGCTTTTTAATGTGCGCAGACTCAACCATAAGAACAGCTATCCAATTAACGCCCAAATATGTTTTGACATCGGGCGCTTCCGAGTTCGGGCAATATCCACAAAATACTATCTTTATTCAAGCTCAATCATGCGATATTCCGATGACGGGAACTGACCTTGATCTTGGCCTTACAAAAAAAGAGCTTAAAAGAAATAGTGTTCCGTTTAGTTCGTTTAAGGTGCTTTACAAACCACAAAAAGAAAGTGAACTCCAACAAATTGTTATGGCTCATGAGTTGGATGTTTGCAAATCTTACATGGATAGTTTTATTAGTAAGCTAATTGAAATAACACTCTTCCTTGATGCAATTTCTCATGAGTTCCCTCTTCTGGGGCGCGACATCTCTATATTGGAACTCGAAACACCTCTGCCAATCCAAGACTTACCGGTACGAGGGTTTTCATCTGCAGAAATTTCAGAAATGAAAAGTATTTGTATCGGAGCCCAAGCCAAAGTGGTCCCCATTACCGCAAAGAAAAAAGCATGTCGCGTTTCCCTGACAGCATTTGTGCAAATGTCTACGTATGACAAGACAAGTAACATTTTTTATAATTCTTTTAAAACACGAGGTGGCGTGCCCGAAACTTTTTCTCCAAAAGAATTATCCGCAGAAGATAAGTTAACTGGATTAATTGGTTGTGAGACTCTTGGCGCACCTTTGTTTTTTATGAATGAAGACAATCAGAGGATTCTTGGAGGAATCATGTCGAATGGGTATACAACAGAGCGCTTAAGATCCTTTGTTGAGGAAGTTGTAAAGAGCAAAGACGAGAGTGTCAAAAGAAATGCTCGGGGTGTCAAAAAACATTATGAAGAACTTATGAAAGGTATGGTCCCTGTCTATAACATATCGACAAGTCTCGAATGGGTTGTTGGAAAAATATTACGTGTGGGTATTGTAAAAACCGCCGAAGAAATACAGGCCAAAGAAATCGCTGCCCGAATTGTGGCAAGTGGTCTCACAACAGAAGCCACACCAAATATGAACCTCTTAACCTTAATGGCCCCAACGGAACAAGAAAAGGAAGCTACGAGAAAGAAAGCTAAACAAAATAAGAAGAAGAGACTTGCAAAAAAGAAGAAAATGAAAGAAGCCGTAGCCTCTACTGCCTTAGCCTCTTCTGAGGGTGAGAGCAATCCAACACCTGTGCCTTCGACCATAAGCGAAGGAGCATGTGACAAATCCAGTGGCGATAACACCATTGGCGTCGTCGAAGAGGAAACGGGATCGACAAAGGAGTAGACTAAGTCATTTGAATTCAGGAGGGATTCTTGGAAATCACAAGAATCCCTGAAACTTCTTAAGCAGCAACCCCCGGCGTTGACTGTATCAAAGGATACCCAATAACGGGTGTCGCATGAGTTGGGGTGGCATAAATGCGCTTGCTTTGGGAAAGCTTCGCATCCACCAACATACGCGCAAACCGTATAGCCAGTGGTAACGGGTCAATCACAACGAGATCCTTATATTTTTCATCGGCAAGCAACGTTGAAAGATTTTTTTCTTGGCCAATGAAATAGCTCCCACCAAGCACAATTGTATCTGCATCCTGATCGATGAGCTTGTTCATAGCTGATATAATTGCTTGATTTAAGGATGTATTTGAGTCTTCGAAATCTGTAAATGGCTGGAGATTCAAGGCCTCAAATCCAACGAACTGAGAAAAGATACCATAGGATTTCATGGTCCGTTCCAAGGCATAACCATGCCATTTGCCGGCAGTAATGAGTCCGAATTTCCGTCCTAACATTTGAGCAACCCGAAAGGAACTATCGCCCATGCCAACGACCGGAATGGTAACCGCTTCGCGGCATTCAAACAGACCCGTATCCCCCATGGAGTCAATGACAATCGCATCAACACCATCCCTTTCGGCTTCGATGGCAGCGAGCGACATACCGGCACGACCCAAAGAATGTTCAATGTCGTTCTGGCCATGAATGGGGCCAAAAGGGTTGTTGCTAAGGCTGAGTTCCACCCCTAAATCTTGATAGGGGAGTAAATCCTCAAGCTTTCTGAATGACTTTCCTTCAATTTCTGGTCCAACAAAAATGACTCTAATTTTTATCATGCTTCTATCCTTTCCTTTTACGTTAAACGAATGACATGTCCGTTGTATCATTAATTGAACGTTTGATCAATTAATTTTTTAATAGAAGGAACTTGTCTATTCAACTTGAAAGAAATGAAGTTATCTGAGTAAACAACAATAAGAAATGCTGATGAAAGTTACCCTCTCGTCAGTTTTGCAATGGCTTCCACATGAACGGTCCAACGGAATTGGTCCAGCGGTTGGATAGCTTCAATTTTATAGCCTCCTTCCACCAAGATACGCGCATCACGCGCGAATGTCAGAGGATTACACGATACATAGATCAGTGTTGGAACAGCGGATGCTGCAAGAGCTTGAGTTTGTTCAATCGCCCCTGCCCGCGGGGGATCCACCACCACAACATCGTAAGGCTCAAGCTCTTTCTCTCTCAAAGGAGTTTTAAAGAGATCGCGATAGAATGTCGCTATGGGTCTTTGCACCTTACCTGCCGCACTTTTAAGCGCGTTTAAGGCAGGTTCGTCCATCTCATAGCCATCGACAGGTGCAAATCTGGACAAGGGCAGAGAGAGCGTTCCCCGGCCGCAGAACAAATCGGCGATTCGAGAAGGGGCCTGTGGTAGGAGATCACACACGAGAGACGTAAGTATTTTGTCTGCCTCGGAACTAGGCTGCAAGAATCCACGGCAATTACTCTCGACGGGCACTTCATCAAACAAGACGTAAGGCATCTCTCGTATTAGGGTAAAATCTTCTTTTCCCTTCAAAGTCACCAAGAGACGGCAAAGGTTCTGGTGACTCGCGAATTGGCCCCACAATTCTCGCTGTTCTAAGGTCAAAGGGGTTTTGTCGCGCACTTCAACCGTTACATCCAACCCATTATGAGCAGACGTGATAAACACTTCCCCCTCAAACCCTGCAGGGAAAGATTTTCCAATAACCTCGAGAAGCGGCTTCATAAAGGCAACAATCTCAGGCCTTAAAATATGACAGCTCTCAAGGGTGAGAAGCTCATAAGAGTGGTATTTGTGATAGCCAAGTTCCACCCCTTTTGGAAGACAACGGAAGTTAAAGTTGGCTCGCCTTCGTAAACCCGGAGGTAAAACAATCGGCTCTAGCACTAGGGGGTCTGGGTTTTCGAACCCTTCAAACAGAAGCGGCTTTAATATTTTATCCCGCTTAAATTGTCGATAAGTTTCATCTCCTAAATGTTGCAATTGGCAACTTCCGCACACCCCAAAGTGTGGACACGGCGGTTTCACATAGTTTGCCCCTTGACTGATAATCTCATGATGGACAACTTGATATCGATTTTTTTTGGTAAGAATAAGCTCAACGGACACTTCATCACCTGGCGTTGCGTAGGGAATGTACAGCCGTTGGTCGTCCGCAATGACCACGCCATCGCCATTTTGGCCCAATTCTTGGACAATGAGCGTTTTTTGTATCGGGGGACTAAGGGTCATCTCTTGGTTCCTTCGCTTAACTAGAAGTACCCTTTCTAAGGTATTTTCGAAGATTCTTCAAGATAATTGGACTAAAGGGAGAGAGATATAAAAAAAAGCCCAGATTTCTCAGGGCTTTATATCACGAGTCTTCAAAGGGCATGAGTGAAGAGAAAGGTGGTGGGCGATGACAGATTTGAACTGCCGACCCTCTCGGTGTAAACGAGACGCTCTACCGCTGAGCTAATCGCCCACTATTTTCTCTCAGTCACTCATGCAACATAAAACAAGTTTCCTACCATTTCAATTGTTCTTTCTGGTAGTTTTGCAAATTTATTTTGCGACTGCTTCTTTCAATTGCTTACCAGCGCGGAACTTAGGCAAACGAGTTGCAGGAATTCTAATTGCTGCACCTGTGCGTGGGTTACGGCCATCGCTGGCTGGACGGTTTGTTACAACGAAAGTACCAAAACCAATCAAACGAACTTCTTCGCCTTTTTTCAAAGATTGGGTAATAGACTTAAATGTTGCGTCAATTGCTTTCTCTGCGTCAGTTTTTGTGAGGCTTGAAGCAGCTGCTACTTTTGCGATTAGATCACTTTTATTCACGGTATAATTCCTATATTAAAGTTGAACCACTAGACTACACTTGAATCTTAAGTCGACTTTTCCCCCCACGTCAACACGGAATATGGGGTTTTTGCTAAGAAAAATGCATTTTTTTGACTTGATTTCGCAAAATTTATGCTGTAAAACCCCACAACCTGTTATTTTGACTTATTTCCCTAAAATTTGATCTAAAATAATGAGGGGTAAATTTAACCCCATTTGTGAGGGTTATAGCGCCTTAAAACACTCCTTTCTAGGATGAAATAACGCACGTATATGCACATGGTTGCGAAAGGGATCTATTCCTTTTATAAAGAAGGATGGAAGCTTTACATTAAATTTAGGTGAGATTACATGATTATAGTAACCGGTGGCGCAGGGTTTATAGGTTCAAATGTGGTTGCTGCTTTGGAACAACGAGGCATAAACCGTCTAGTTGTGTGCGATACGTTGGGCGATACGGCTAAATGGCATAACCTTGTCAAACGTGATCTTTACAACTGCATAGACGCCTCTCAGTTGCTCCCCTTCCTGGATGCGAATAAGAATAACGTTGAAGTGATTTTTCACATGGGGGCAATTTCTGATACAACAGAAAAAAACGTGGACTTGATTTTAGAGCAGAATTATCGCCTCACCATGAAATTAGTAGAATGGTGTGGGCGGAATCGGACTCGCCTTATCTATGCCTCTTCTGCCGCCACCTATGGAGATGGAAGCGTTGGATTTGAAGATGACCCTACCCGAATCGGTTTGTCTAAACTTCGTCCATTGAATCCCTATGGCTGGAGCAAGCATCTGGTTGATCGAACTATTGCTCAAATTCGAGAGCTGGGTTCCAATGAAGACTTTACTTTGCCGCCTCAATGTGCGGGATTGAAGTTCTTTAATGTCTATGGCCCCAACGAATACCACAAAGGGGGAATGATGAGCGTTGTGAATCAGGTTTATCACCAGATACAAGCAAAAGGAGTAGCCCGTCTCTTCAAGTCTGACCATCCGGATTATAAAGATGGCGGACAATTGCGGGATTTCATATATATAAATGATTGCTTAGATGTGATGATGTGGCTTTATGATCATCCTGAGGTAAGCGGTCTCTTTAATGTAGGGACAGGACAAGCACGTAGCTTTGCTGACCTTGCACGGGCCGTCTTCGCAGCTCTCCTGCAGCCAGAGTCCTTAGAATTCATTGATATGCCGGACATTCTTAAAGGTAAATATCAATACTTTACACAAAGCATCAATGGTGGCTTGGAGGCTGCAGGCTATACCCGCGCCTTTACGTCACTCGAAGAAGGCGTGAGAGATTATGTGCAACGGTATTTAATGCAAGATGATCCCTATCGATAATAACAAGTCCACCGATAGGGATCGAGATCTGGAATCAATTTTACTTTAACTAAAAGAAATACCACCTTTTTGCCTTAGGAGCTGTTGGTGGCGCTGGTTCAGTGCTGGCTGTGTTAGAAGCAACTGTTTCTGAAAGTAGCACACCAGTAGTATCTGATTTTGCCTTGTCGGCCTCCTGCTGAGCTGGCGTCTCTCCTATACTGACTTCTTTATTTAACTCACGACTTTGTTCAACAAGCTTGAAAGCTTTATTACTTACCTCTGTATGAGAGCTCATCCCTTCAATATCAATTGCACAGGCGCATGAAATTTTAAGCATTACTGCACTAACCACAAGAATGCCATATTTATTTACTTTCATAATACTACTCCTAATTTAATTAACATACTCAGTTTTCTTACCTATTTTATAATAAGCATTAAAAGTAAACATTTAGTGTACTTTATAAAGAAGAATTTTTCATTTATATTAATTAAAGCTATCGCAAAAACAAACTTTCAGTGGTACAAGTTATTTTGAGAAGATCTGCATCCGTGCGGAGAGTCAGCTAGGCAGACAAAGAATGCTTCCGCTTCCTAGGGAATGGCAACAGAAAAAATAAAAGTAAAATATGAGTAAATTGAATAAACACAAGATTGTAGTTGTTGGAGCGACAGGCAATGTAGGCCGCGCAATGCTCTCTATACTTGCTGAACGGGGTATCCCCTTTGAAAATGTGACTGCCGTCGCTTCTGAACGTTCGGCAGGTGGTGAGGTTTCTTATGGAGATAGCGGTATCTTGAAGGTATATCCCTTAAGTACCTTTGATTTTCAAGGTATGAGCATTGCCCTTTTCTCCCCTGGCGGCAAAGTATCGGCAGAGTTTGCCCCAAAAGCAGTAGCCTCAGGTTGTGTGGTTATTGACAACACCTCCCATTTTCGCAACGACCCAGATATCCCTCTGGTGGTTCCAGAGGTAAACCCTGAAGCTATTGCGGGATACACCAAACGCCGTATTATCGCAAATCCCAACTGTTCCCTCATTCAGCTCGTCGTTGCCTTAAAGCCATTACATAAAATAACATCAATCAAACGCGTTGTTTTATCTACCTACCAGTCTGTATCTGGGGCAGGTAAGGATGCCATGGATGAGCTACTGAATCAAACACGGGCTATGTATATGAATAGTCCAGCTCAATCCCATCATTTGCCTCGACCCATAGCTTTTAATGTGATTCCCCAAATCGGAGAATTTAGAGAGGATGGCAGTACAGAAGAAGAATGGAAAATTCAAGCGGAGCTACAAAAAATTCTTTCACCTGATATTCAGGTTGCCGTCACGTGTGTCAGAGTTCCTGTCTTTATTGGGCATTCGATTGCAGCAACAGTAGAATTTGAAGGAGCAATCCCACCCGATCAGGCCCGAAAGGCACTAAAAAATGCGCCTGGGATCATTGTTACAGATAATTCCGATGAAAGTGAGTACTTAACCCCGATTGAATGTGTGGGTGAGGACCCAGTTTATATAAGCCGTATTCGCCAAGATAAATCCGTACCCCATGGCCTCAATTTGTGGATAGTAGCGGATAATGTTCGCAAAGGAGCAGCCTTGAATGCCATACAAATTGCTGAAATTTTGGCAAAAGACTACTTGAACAAACATTAAGGAACCGATTGATGCTGATTGATTATTTACCTTCAATTTTGGCTCTAACCGGCATTCAATTGGTAGGCCTTATCAGCCCCGGACCTGATTTTGCAGTTGTCGTTCGCAACAGCTTGGTGTACTCCCGAAAGACTGGTCTCATCACTGCTGTTGGTGTCGCTTTTGGGACATTGATCCATTTAGCCTACATTCTTTTGGGACTGGGCATTGTTATTTCCAAAACAGTTTTACTTTTTCATTTAGTGAAATATTTGGGCGCGAGTTATCTGATTTATATAGGAATTAAAGGCTTGATGGCCCGAAAAAGGACCTTAACTTATGGAAATTTGAGCCATCATAAAGATATTTCATCCCTCGAAGCCTTTCAGACCGGGGTTCTAACAAATGCCATAAATGTCAAATGTATGCTCTTTTTTTTAAGCGTCATCTCTGCGTTTATCACGCCCAATGAACCAGGAATGATCATTTTCATTTATGGTATGATCATATTTTTTACCACCCTCATCTGGTTTTTAATCGTTGCTGTTTGCTTTTCCCATAAACACTTACGTCAATTCTTCAGCAACTCCCGACATTGGATAGAACGCTGCACCGGCGGTCTTTTAATGTTATTAGGGATTCGAATCCTATTTATTGAGGTCGTAAATTAAGAGAATTGTGCTTTAAGGGAAGCTTAATGCTTTACCTCTTGGCTTTTCTTCTTTTCTTGATTGGCTAAAAATTCTCTCACCAAGCCTGGTGTAACAGTGGAAATTGGGTTGACCAGCAGATCGGGATCGTCACGATCACCCTTTAAGGTAAATTGAGTCATAAATATCCCATCCTCCCGACCCCCTGAAAACCACCCCCCCAGCAAGGGTATATTGGCCAAAAGGGCATTGACCATATATAAAGGAATGAGCTCTCCTGACAAATTGACCTTATGATGGAGACGATCAATTGACCCCTCTAAAATCAATCCCAAAGACGGGCTCATTAAACGAACACTCTTCAGCAGGAGATGGTCTGGCGTTAAAGAAAAATCAGCTTGCCCTTCATAAAAATGGATACCTCGCCCCGAAAAGAAGTTGACGATCCCTTGAAGAGAGGCTGCAGATAGAAGGCGCGCCAGAAGGGGCGCCTTCTTGATGGTAAAATTATCGATGCTGATATTCCCCTCAATCCCCCAGCTCTTTCCAGCATCTGTAGTCGTTTTAACCCCTTTAATAAACAGCTTTCCACCTTCTATGTCATATCCAGCGCCTAAAATTTCTAACAAATGACCACCATCACCTGATTCCAAAATGAATTGCTGCTGATCCCTTGATAAAGGATTCATGGACAATGAAATCGCCTCATTATTATGACGGGCTTTTCCATTGAGTGTGGCTCCCATCAAAATATCTCCGTGATAAAGCATTTCACCACTCACTTGATGAATGGCATTATCTTTTCCCAATCGGACCTCATCGAGAAGGAGTTTGACCTTTATTTTAACATTCTCACCTTTGTCTTTAGAGGCTTTAGGCTTTATCAGGGGTTCTGGGGCGGAATCATCGAGGATATAGGATAAATCAAGGACCTTACCCTTAATCAAGGCCTCAACATGTCCGTCTTGAGTCCATTTCACTTTTGACGTTAAATGACTATTTCCAATTTGGAGGTGCCCAACATCAAAATAACCATCCTTTTTTCCTTGAATACTTGTGGTGAGATTAGGTGCAGTTAACGTCGCTGAATCCAACATAAAAGTCTCAGTAGAGGGAACCTTTCTAATCTTTAACTTTAATTGGGCAGATTCATTTTCTTCTTTCTGCCATGACAATATAGGGGAAACCATTGTTGCGGATGTCAAATCAAATAGCCCCTCAACCAACCCCTCGTTAACTTGGTTAACCGTGTACTTTATATCAGCCTTTGCCACACCCTTCAAATAATCGGTCGTATCCATACCAAAATTTTTCAACTTCTCTAGATCTAAACTCCCTTTCAACAAGAATTGACGACGAAAAGGGATGTCCGGATGATCAAAGTTTTCCTGCCATTCAATATGCGAAAGAACTCCTAGAAGGGATGCTTCTCCTTTCATTTCCAAGGACTTTTTTGATACGTCTAAACTGAACGTCCCTTGATTAAGTTTGACAGGCTTCCCGTTCACCTGAGCATTATATAAAATCTCCCCCCCTTGAATCTGGCTTCTGGCTGTCACGTTAACAAGCTCCAATGGAAGGTCAGTTTCTAATGGAAAAGATAACTCTAGATGGGTCGTCGATTCTCCTGATATTCGTGATGGATCTAAGTCCAGCTTTTGCGCCAAGCGTAAGGGGTCAGCATTAACGATTTCAAGACTATTGCGTACTGGACCCTCTAAATCCATCACAATATGAATCGTCTGATCTACAAGGTGAAGATCGTGAATAACAACATTCGCTGAATTTAAGGTGATTCCATTTGCTTTGCCAACCGCATCAATCATGAATTTTTCACGCGTAAAACGGCACTTCCCTGTCGTATCTATGACCGGCGGTAGCTTCCCAAAATAATTCACAGTAATACCACTGGCATCTATTTCGCCATTCATCTCGGATATTTCAAAACGGGACATCTGTGCGATAGGATCCAAACCAAGAAGTCCTTGCATGTGAATGGTTAAATGGTCTGCTGTTCCTTTAGATAATTGATTGACAACCCAATGCCGAGGTTTGGGGCTCAACCCTTGAGGCCATAATAGTTCAAGATCATCAACCAGAATGGCTCCCCCCTTCCCCTCTAGGGTCACGTCAACGTTCCCTCCCTTTTCATATAGAGTTTTCCAAGAAACGGGGGCATGCAGCGTCCCCCCAACTTCAAGCGTTGCTTTCCCGCGCTTTACGCTTGTTTTCTTCAAGGATAAGGTTCTTTCTGTTCCGGAAATAACAAATTGAACTTTATCTATAGCGACAGGTTGCGGGTAAATCCCTGGAATGACAAGGACTCCCCCCTCACTTTTACCACTTAGTTTAATGAGCGTGACACCAATTGCTGTCCCCCCCTCCAAGAGAATTTTTCCAGCGATTGGGAAAGACGCTTTAGGGGGATCACCCTGGCCCATAAAAAAATGAATCAACGCTGAAGCATCTACATTTTCAAAATCCGCTTGAAGAGTAATATTTTGGTTACGCTTCTTTGCCTTACCAGAAATCACCCCCAGAAGCATGCTCTTAGAATAGAGTTTTGCTGACTCAAAGGAACAACGACCAATTTCGGCCTTTCCCGTTAAAAGGGGAATAATTTTTAAGGAAATTAAGATACTTGGGACTTCCAAAGTGAGGCCTTTATCTTCCTTTTTAATGCTCACATTGTGTATATTAATGCCCAAAGGATGGCGCCATCCCCCCCATCGGACTTGGGCTTCTGGAATTTTCAAATTCACAGCCCCTATAGTCTCTTGAAGAGCGACTTGAAAGGATGGTGTTACCCAGCCAGGAGGAAGACGATAGAAACCAACAGCGCCTAATAAGCCGATCAGGATTATAAGGATTGTAAGTAATTTGGTCACACTCAACAAGATTTTGTATCGCGATGTGATGATGAATCTTGTCCTTTCTTCAAAGAATCCATTAACATTTTCTTTAATACTATCTGACATCATGATTGTGAGGCTAGAGAGTATTATTAACATTCAGATTATGGGAGATTAAATTATGAATTGGAAACTTTTAGCACTATCTGTTTTTGCAGTATCATTGCTCGGCGCCTGTGAAGGTAAAAAAGAAGAGCAAAAGCCTGGCGAAGCCACAACACACGAAGCAGGGAAACCTGAAGAGCACAAAGCCGGTGAAGCTGCACCAGCTGAAGCACCAAAAGAAGAGCCAAAAGCAGAACAAAAGGCTTCTTAAGTGCCTCTTGAAATTGGAAGCACAGCTCCAGATGTTGAACTGCCTGGCGATGCCGGGCAGTTTTACAAATTATCTGACTACTTGGGCAAAAAAGTTGTCCTATATTTTTATCCAAAAGACAATACAAGTGGATGCACAACAGAAGCTTGTGATTTTCGGGATCGCTTAAGAGACTTTAATGTCCTGAATGCAATGGTTTTTGGTATTTCAAAAGACGCCCCAAAAACTCATGACAAATTCAAAAGCAAACATGGACTTAATTTTCCCCTATTATCAGACGAAAGTGGGGAAGTATGCGAGGCTTACGGGACATGGGTTGAAAAATCGATGTATGGAAAAAAATATTTTGGGATAGAGCGGTCAACTTTTCTCATTGACGAAGATGGAATTATCCGTCAGATTTGGCGTAAAGTTAAAGTTAGCGGCCACGCCCGGGATGTTTTGAAAGCTATCCAAGAAATTTAACGAATAGGGCATTTGTTAACCCATTGTTAAGAATTGATAGAATTATAATAAAATTGTTAGTTTAATTTTAATACAGAGGTTGTCATGAATTTCTCTACAGTAACATTTCTTCTGACCACAGTTGTCGTATCTGTTACAACTTTAACAGGTTGCGCAAACCCTTATGATCTAGACGCATGTGAAGGGGGAAGATATCACCCACCTTATTATGGGACATATCCAGACTCTGCTTACTATGATAATGACTATTATAAGAACTATGAACGAGATCACTTTGGTAAAGCGGACCACAGGTATGATCATACTTATGGCCCGAACCAATTGTATCATCCCTCAAAAACAAAACCTTAGACTGAAAAAATCAACGGATCATCATAAAGCCCCCCTTCTAATGGGGGGTTTTTTTATGGACCACCTCAGCTACACAAAAATTTCCCCATGAAATTTGATGTGTGCTGGGCCAATCATGGTGATGGGGTGCCCTTCTCGCCAATCCACGAGAAGCTCGCCCCCTTCTTGAATGATTCGAAGCGGCGATTGACCAGAGGAAACCAATTTTTGATGAATGGCGGCAACGGCAGCTGCACAAGCCCCAGTTCCACAAGCCATTGTATAACCCGCACCGCGCTCCCACACCCGCAATCGAAGGGTACTTTTATTGACTATTTCGGCAAAACCCACATTAATGCGTTCTGGAAATGCCCGATGATTTTCGATCTGTGGCCCGATACTTGCCAGAGGAATCTCGTCCACATCCCCCACAAAGAAGACCGCATGGGGGTTGCCTACATTCACGCAGAAGGAAGCGATGGTATTATAAGACACATCCCGTAAAGCTTCAGGATTCGCCAAGGGAATGTGATCCCAATCAAACCGAGGAATACCCAACGTAACGGATATCCCCACCTCTTCCCCTTTTTTCTCTTGTGCCCACGCTGCCTGACAAATGGTTCCTGCCGTCTCAATGAAAATCTCATTCTTTCCTTCCGTTTCCATAAGAAGACGAGCCACACTCCGCGTCCCATTTCCACAAGCTCCCGAATCACTGCCATCATTGTTATATATTCTGAGGCGAACGTCGGCTTGAAGATCAGTTGGGGGGAGAAGAACAATCACTTGGTCACACCCAACTCCCTGTCGGCGATCTGCAAGGATACGAATCTGATCGATCGTTAATGAAAAAGGACTATATCTGGCATCTAAAATAACGAAGTCATTTCCAAGGGCAACGGCTTTGGTAAAAGAAACTAGGGGCATTTCAGAGCGCCTTTTGTTAAAATGGGTATATATAAATTAAATCATTTGCTGAAAAGCTCTTTGATGAACGTACTATAGATAATTTTGAGGAATTCGTAAATGAGTGTTGTTTCAGGAGCTATGGTTTTTTTCGTCATTTGGTGGGTTTTGTTATTTACGGTTCTGCCTTTTGGCATTCACACTGAAGAAAATCCCGAAAAGGGTTTTGCCACAGGCTTCCCAAAAAACCCAAATTTAAGGAAGAAGTTCCTCATCACAACAGGTCTAGCAGCGATTGTTTGGGGAATTATTCAACTCGTTATGGTGAACCATTGGGTGCGTTTTTCGTAAAAGAAACAGTGTTCCCATAACAACATCAACTGCTGTGGCGCAATCCATTCACAAAATCAACCACCCCAGGCAAGCGTGTTCGACGCAAACGTTCGGCAATGAGAATTGAGCGTACTTGTGCAACGCTTTGTTCAAGATCATGATTAATAATGACATAGTCATATTCCGCCCAGTGACTCATCTCATTAGCTGCATCCGCCATTCTCCTATTGACAACCTCGTCATTATCTTGAGCACGCGCGCGCAAGCGCCGTTCCAGTTCTTTTGTTGAGGGGGGGAGGATAAATACACTGACCAAATCTGATCGCGCAAGCTGGGCCAATTGTTGCGTTCCTTGCCAATCAATATCAAAAATAATATCCTTCCCACCATTTAAAGCATCTAACACTTGGCGCTTTGGTGTCCCATAGGAATACCCAAACACTTCCGCATGTTCCAGAAGCTCATCCTTTTCGACCTTTTCATGAAATTCATGACTCGTGACAAACACATAATCACGACCATCCACTTCCCCAGGCCGGCTGGGGCGCGTCGTAACCGAAATTGACGGGGTCAGCTCAGGCTCCAAATCAAGCAAACGGGTCGCAATGGTTGTCTTTCCAGCTCCCGAGGGAGAAGAGAGGACAAGCATAATGCCACGGCGGTGAATATTCTTCATCAAGATCTTATTTCCTTATTACGACGTTCCCCCCCTTAAGGTACCAATTTCTGAAGGGTTCGAAAATAGCAAAGTCAGCAATGCTTCAAACCCTCTCGATAAGTAGGATACTTTAGCTGAACCCCCAACGTTTCCTTTATTTTTTGATTGCTCACCCGTTTAAGATCTTTATAGAATTCTCGCATGGCCATCGAAAGATCCGCCTCTTCAATGGGAATCAACGGGGGGGCCTCTACTCCCAAAAGCGAACAACCATAGGCAATCACGTCCGCCGTTGAGGCTGGTTCATCATCCGCAAGGTTATATATGTCCCCCGGAAGAGGATTGGCCATGGAAGCCATCAAAACTGCGATAATGTCCTCAATGTGAATCCGTGAAAAGACATGGCCTGGTTTATCTATACGGACAGCAGACCCAGCCCGAATACTCTCTAACACGCTACGAGCAGGCCCATAAATACCGCTCAGACGAAAGATGTGAATTGGAAAGTCGGGGAATTGAGCTCGCTTCTCGAGCCATTGAGTTTCAGCGAGGAGACGTTGCCGACCCCGGAGTGAGATTGGATTTAATGAGGCATCTTCAGTCACCCAAGCCCCACGATGATCCCCATATACAGAGGTCGCCGACACATAGCCAATCCATTTTGAGGGAATCTTTTCAACAGCAACATGCCTCAAAACGATATCCCCCTCTTCGTCCGGTGGGATGGTGATAAGACTATGGGTGATGCCTTTAAAAGCCTCAGAAGGCAGCGGCGATTGACCGTCCCAAACAAGAGCGTCAAACCCCTCATCTTTTAAATTTTGAGCGTGGGAGTCGCTTCGGGTCGTTCCGACAACGCGCCATCCTTTTGCCATAAGGACGCGCCCTAAGGCTTTCCCCACATAACCGAGACCAAAGATGAAGAGACCTTCACGCGACACTAGAAATCTAGATTCTCATAATGACTGGAGGGTGCCCTTCCCGGCAATCGATCTGCCAACAATGCCCGGAAGCTGGGGCGAGATTTAATCCGCACGTACCAATCCTTCGCTAACTCGTGCTTATCCCAAGGCACATCCCCTAAATAATCAACGATTGATAAATGCGCTGCGGCTGCCACATCCGCTAAGGAAAACTCATCCCCCGCAAGCCATTTACGACGATCTACCAACCAAGAAATATAGGAGAGATGATCGTGGATGTTACCCTTTATCAATCGCAGAACCGCTGAATTTGGACCCGAGTGGTCATGATATAAGTCTTTTTTTAGCACCTTCTCAAGCAGAAGACTGACACTAACTTCTTGGGCAAACTTATCATCAAACCAAGCCGTCAATCGCCGCACTTCAGCGCGATGGGTAAGTCCAACGCCAACGAGAAGACGTTCAGGGTAAGCTTCATCCAAATATTCTGCAATGGCCATGCTATCAATAATCGCAGTGCCATTTAAATCCACCAACAAAGGGACTTTTCCTGCTGGATTTAATGTGATGAATTCCGGACGCTTCTCCCAGGTACGCTCAACTTCAAGTTCGAAATCAAGTTTCTTTTCGGCCAATATCAACCGAACTTTTCGGGAAAAGGGGCACAATGTATAATGATAAAGAGTACGCATACTGTTCAAAAAACCTTTTGGGACAAATCCTGTTGAAAACCATCTTAGTACGACTGTGCTTTTGAATAAAAGAGCCAATTCACAATTTTTTGAAGTTCCCATTGTCAACTAAGAGCTGGCTTTGCTACAACATATCTAACTTACCCTGTTTTCATTGAGAAGAGAGCCTGTGACATCTATTCCTAACCCTATTAATTCCGATCTTCCCCCTAAGGGACAGATGATTTTGGTTGGGCATCAAGAGGGCCATGACCAATTGAGGAAGGCTTTTCACAGCAATGCCATGCACCCCGTATGGCTCTTAAGTGGGGAACGGGGCATTGGTAAAGCCACACTGGCCTATACCATGGCTCGAGAGATTTTAGCCCACGAAGGACAGGATCCCACCACGATTGCCCGTCAGATTGTTCAAGGAACCTATCCTAATTTTCTATGCCTGGAGCGAACCTTAAATGCAGACGGAAAAATGCCTCGAGAAATTAATGTGGAGGAAGGCCGAAGAGTCAACGCTTTCTTGCGCCAAAGCGCGGCGATTCCAGGGTGGCGCGTGATCATTATTGATGCGGTGGATGAAATGAACCGCAGCGCGGCGAATGCCCTCTTGAAAATTTTAGAGGAACCACCTGCCAAAACCATATTTTTTCTCATTACCCATTCCTTGGGGCAAGTTCTGCCAACAATTCGTTCCCGCGCATGTATCCTGCAACTTCACCCTTTATCAGAAACAGAAATAGCGAAAAATCTAGGGTCCGCTGTCTCCCCAGACATTTTGCCCCTTGCTCGCGGAAGTATTGGACGTGCTGTCGCCTTACAACAAGCGGGGGGACAAAAACTTCTCGACCTGATCATCCAAGCCATGGGCGGTGCCTTGAAAGGCGATTGGCGCCATGCACAAAGTTTGACTGCGACTTTTGACAAGGACAATCCCAACTATGATGTTATGTTGGACTTGATCTTGTGGGCACTTCATCATCTAATTATACTTGCCCACCTTCCCATGCCAGATGCGCCCTCAAACGAAGGATTAAGCCACCTCACCAAACTGAGAGCCATGACCCACTGGGTTGACGCCTTTCAAAGAATAAGTCATTTCTTAGAAACCGCGCGAACCAGCCATTTGGATCGCAACCACGTTGTTATGGCCGTCTTTTTTATTATTGAAAATCCAACTGTCGGAGATGAATTTATTTATGGATCATTCTAAGAAGTTTTACATCGCTACGCCGATTTACTATGTAAACGACGTTCCCCATATTGGTCATTTATATACGACACTTGCCTGCGATATGATTGCGCGTTTCAAGAGCTTGGATGGATATAGCGTCAAATTCATCACCGGCACGGACGAACACGGCCAAAAAGTTGAAAAGGCGGCCATGACAGCTGGTAAAAACCCCAAAGAATTTGTGGACACAGTTTCTCAAAACTTTCGAGATTTGGCGACCTTCATGCAATTCAGCCACACCGACTTTGTCCGAACAACGGAGCCTCGTCATTACAAAGCCGCGCAACATATTTGGAAAGAGTTGTTAGATCGAGATGAAATATATCTCGGAGAATACGCTGGGTGGTACGCCATTCGGGACGAAACCTACTACCAGGAATCAGAAATCATCGATGGAAAAGCCCCAACGGGTGCCGATGTGGAATGGGTGACCGAACCTAGCTACTTCTTCCGCTTGTCAAAATGGCAGGAACCTCTCTTGAAGTTCTATAAAGAAAACCCTGATTTTATTGCACCTGATAGTCGTCGGAATGAAGTCTTACGGTTTGTTGAAGGGGGCTTGCATGATTTATCAGTTTCCAGAGCAAGCTTTAAATGGGGCGTCCCTGTCCCGGGAGATCCGGCTCACGTCATGTATGTGTGGCTAGAAGCCTTAACCTTTTATCTGACGGCTTTAGAATATCCTGAGAATAGTGAAGAGCGGGATGAATACTGGGCGAACAGCCTTCTTGTCGTTGGAAAAGATATTTTGCGCTTTCAATCTATTTATTTTCCAGCATTTCTTTTAGCTGCTGGATTGCCACCCCCTACACGCGTCTTCGCCCATGGATGGTGGACAATCGAGGGAGAAAAAATGTCGAAATCCCTTGGCAATGTGATTGATCCCAACGCCTTAGTTGAAAAGTACGGACGGGACCCAGTGCGATACTTTCTCTTGAGAGAAATTCCCTTTGGTAATGATGGGGACTTTTCTGTGAGCGCCCTCATCTCAAGACTCAATAGCGATTTGGCCAATAGTTATGGGAATCTCGTGCAACGGGTATTGTCTTTTATTGGAAAAACATGTGGGGGGGTTCTTCCCAATCCAGAATCATTACTGCCTCTCGATGAAGAGCTTCTTTTGAGTGCGAAAAATCTCATAACGACCTTACGCTCGGATATTGAAAAGCAACTTCTTCACAAAATGATCGAGCAGATTTGGCACCTCATCGCTCAAGCCAACCGCTATATTGATGAGCAAAAGCCCTGGTCCCTTAAAGAAGAAGATCCTGCTCGCATGGGGACAATTCTATATGTGTTAGCTGAAACCATCCGTCAAATTGCCATCCTGACCCAACCACTACTCCCAGAGGCCAGCGCTCGCATTCTGGACCAGCTGGCGATCCCCGAAGACAAAAGAACCTTTGCTCATCTTGTATCGGCTCTTGTACCTGGAACAACTCTGCCCGCGCCCGAAGGTGTTTTCCCCCGATGGGTTGAGGAGAAACTATAAATGCTCGTTGATAGTCACTGCCACCTCAATTTCCCAGAATTCACGTCAGACTTAGAGGCTGTGCTTGCGCGCGCATCAGCCAATGGTGTTGGCACTTATTTGACAGTGAATACAAAATTGAGTCAGGCCAAGGACCTGCAAGCCATTGCCGATCAGCACCCGCGGGTCTTTTGCAGCGTCGGCGTACATCCCCATGACGCCGCGGAATATGTGAAAGGATATGAGGGGGACACCCTTTATAATCAAATCAAAATTTTAGCGCAACATCCTAAGGTTGTTGGCATTGGCGAAACGGGCCTGGATTATTACTATGATAACAGCCCCCGTGAAGACCAAATCGCCTCGTTCTCTGACCATATTCGAGCAAGCATGGATCTTGAGCTTCCCCTCATTATTCACACGCGCGATGCCGATGAGGACACCATCGCTTGCCTCACCAATGTTGGACAAGGAAAGGCTAAGGGTGTGTTCCATTGCTTTAGTGGGAGCGAAGATTTAGCGCAAAAAGCTCTCAACCTAGGGTTTTACATTTCTTTCTCGGGCATCCTAACTTTTAAAAACGCAGAAACCTTGCGTCAAATTGCCCAAACAACCCCCTTGGACCGCATTCTTGTGGAAACAGACGCACCTTTCCTGGCTCCTGTCCCCCATCGTGGCAAGCGAAATGAACCTGCCTTCACGCGACACACAGCAGAACTCTTGGCGATTCTAAAAGGGTTAAGCTATAGTGCGATCGAAACAGCAACTACGGACAACTTTTATGCGTTGTTCACTAAAGCGAGACGAGAAACATGAAAATTACGATTTTGGGCTGCGGTGCCTCGGGTGGCGTGCCCCTTATCACGGGAGACTGGGGATCCTGCAATCCAAACAACCCCAAGAATCGGCGTCGTCGAGCTTCTATCTTAATCCAAACAAAGGGTAAGAATATTCTCATCGATACCAGTCCTGACTTGCGAATGCAGCTCTTGGATGCAGGTGTCCCTAATATAGATTTGGTATTGATCACCCACGATCACGCGGACCATGTGGGTGGCCTTGATGATTTGCGTCAAATTTATGCAAAATATCGCCAGCAAATTCCACTCTACGCTGATCAAGGTACAATGAGTCGTTTACGTCAGGCCTACCGATATGCTTTGGTGACCATGGATTCCCTTTACCCAGCGTTCCTAGAAGGCCGTGAACTTGAAGAGGTCATCGACTTTGAGGGCATCCAAATCATCCCCTATCTCCAATATCATGGCCATCGCTCTTCTTTTGGATTTAGAATCGGTGATTTTGCCTACTCCACTGATCTTATTGAGCTCCCTGAAGAAAGCTATGAAGCCCTCAAAGGGGTTAATACCTGGGTGGTTGATTGTTTACGGGATGAGCCACACATCAGCCACGCAAACGTTGAACAAACCCTCAAAATGATCAGTAAAGTCAAACCAGCCCAGGCCATCTTAACCCATATGACCCATCACTTGGATTATGATGACATCAATTCTCGCACTCCTGAAAACGTAATCCCCGCCTACGACGGCATGGTCTTGGAGCTGCCATGACCACGCTCCACATCCTTATCCTCAGCCTGATTCAAGGACTCACGGAGTTTTTGCCCGTGTCTTCATCCGGTCACTTGGTACTATTGCCACACCTTTTCGGGTGGCAAAATCAAGGCCTTGAAATGGATGTAGCCCTTCATGTGGGAACCCTAACAGCGGTCCTGATTTACTTTTGGAGTGATGTATGGGGTATGATCACGCACTTCTTGAAGTATTGCTTCGGTGGTTTTAAGAAGCGTGACTTTGACACCCAAGTGCGCCTAGCTTTGAGTCTTGTGGTTGCCACATTGCCTGCAATTGTTGTTGGGTTTCTCTTAAAGAAAATGGGACTTAACGACATTCGTCAGGTGAGTGTTATCGCGACTACCAGCATCCTCTTTGCGCTTGTCCTGTATTTTACAGACCGCATTGGTTCCAAAAAGGAGGATATAAACAAAATCACACTGAAGCGTGGCTTCCTCATTGGGCTTGGTCAAGCCATTTCTCTCATCCCCGGCGTAAGTCGATCCGGCATATGCATAAGCGTCGGTCTCGCTCTTGGTTTCACGCGCACAGCTGCCGCGCGTTTCGCTTTTCTCATGTCCATACCCTCCATCACCGGCGCTGCCACCCTTACGGCTTATGACGCCATCAAGGATAATACTCCCGCTGTTTGGTCAGAGATCGGTTTGGGTATTCTTTTTTCTGCCATAGCGGGTCTTGCGGCTATCCACTTCATGCTACGGTTCCTTACCAATCATTCCTTAACCATCTTCGTTGTCTACCGGATTTTGTTAGGTATTTGCATTTGGGTTCTTGTTTAAATCAAATCTTTATATTTAATTTTTTATTGCTTTTTATTCTATAGTTGATTATCTATTTCATTAGGTATTCATATATATATGAATACCCCTCTCTACATATTTAAGGATACGAAAAATGAATAAACCTATAAAAGCACTCTCTTGTTTAATCCTCATGAGCTGTACATTTATGATACAAGCTATGGAAAGCAAATCGCCTGAAGCTATTGCTAAGGAATTAGGGATGACAACACGAGAATATTTAACTTTCTTAGAAAATGAAAGAACACTATTTGGCAATCCAAATGCTTTCAAAGCAGAAGATGATACTGATCCAATTGTTGCAATGGCCAAAGCCTTAAACCTTACGAAAAGAGAATATCTAGAGAGCCTGGAGATTGAAAAGAGAGAATTTGCCAAAAAGACTGTGCCCCAGCCAGAACCAGAACCCAAAAAAGTATTCCTTACGGTTGCCCCTGCAAAGACAGATCGTTTGCCCAACTTGAGCATTGCTGAAATGGAAGCCACCTTTGGCAGGTCATCTTCCCATGATTTAAAATTGAGAATTGAAGGAACTTTTGCAGCTATGCATCAAAACGGCGATAACTGGGAGCCTGCGCGTTTGCAAGATGTGTTTCTAAGAGGCTTATTCCAACATTATACCTTTCAGTTTTCAGGGTTTGATTATACTGAAAACAATTCCATGTATGAGCAATTGTTAGATATGGATGGGAAAATAGGAAAGTGGCATTCAGAGAGAATCCACAAGCTATATACAATGAACGGCTTAGAAATTCCCCGGACTGCAGACGCGCTTTTATCTTCAGACATCAAAACCGGCGTTCTTATTTCTCGCTGGTTCAAAGCCGTTGCAGATGCCTTGAAGCAGAACAAAACTTTTGTAAACCTCGGCGGCGATTTTCAAAGATTCAAAGTCCTCCTTGAAAAAAGAGAAGCAGAAAGACGAAACCTTCAGACCTTAGTCGACGAAAATAAAGAAGCTTCAGAGAAGCTACAAGAATACGTTAAAGAAACCCTTCGACTTGACCGCGAAGAAATTGATCGCCAAGTCATCCTGTTTAACTGGATTAAAGACATCTATGCCGTCGCAAGCCAAGTCTTGAAGGACTCTTTTAAGAACAAGACTTTTCCGGATGCTACACACCCTCTACTTGAAGAAATAAGAGGATTTCATCCAGAGTATACACAGCGCCCGGTGTATAAAGGGTTGTTTCTTAATAGTAAGCCGGATAAGCCCGTTCCCATTAAGGCGTTCGTATAAGTATTGGACCAACCCTTCAAGTCGGACTATTCTAAAGTCAAGATTAGAGTCAAGTTGGTCTAGAAAACATGCTGTTAGTGAGAATCTTAACGGTTGCCTTTTGGGGGAGCCTTGTAAATGCGACTGTATCTATTGGAACGGAAGAAAGCGATAAAAATGGACGTGGCAATACCCCGCCCCGTCGATTAAGCTTAACCACCGCAATTCCTTCAGCTGCGATAAATCACCGTCCCCCATCCACTTCACCCTTAAAAAAAACTTCTGGTCTTAAAAACGGAAGCCAAATGAAGCCTCAACTATCTGATGCCAAACGTCTCCAAGACCTGATGGATGAGACCTCGCTCTTGAAGGCTCAATTAGAAGCCTTGCAAATGAAGGATTGGGACCAGACAGCTGAAAGGGTCGCCTTATTTAATGAAAGGGAAAAGGCACTCCAAGTTATTGAACTGCAAGAAAAAATACTTGAAGAAGCAAAGGTAGACAAAGAAACTCTTAAGCTACAACACCAATTAATTGATGCTTTGGAATTTGCCATTGTTAAACTAAAAGAAAGTTATGATGCAAAACAAGCAGAGGTCGATGCCTTAAAGGAGAAACTTTCGAATTATGAGAAACCAGGACATTAACGAAATCACCCCCCTCCCCTTTGAGGCTTGTTGTTGACAGAAATCAGATTGATCTCTATACAAAATAGAGTCTTATACGCAATGAATTTCCCTGGTTAAAATTATGAATATTATAAAAACAATACCTCTTTCTTTCTATATGAGCCTTATCAGCGTCACAACGACCATGGCTGCGGATGAGACCCATCACGCTATGAACGACCCTGCTATTGTCTCCTTTCTTAGGTCCTCATCTATGAATGGGCTGCAACCTAATCCATCAGAGGGTTCCGAACAAATACCTGGCTGCGCTTGTACGGATAAACAAACCGTTAGAGGACTCCAAAAAGACTTATTTGCCAGCAAAGCTGAAAATCTTGACATGAAAATGGAATATGAGACGCGTCTCGAGGGTCAACGTGAGCTTATCTCACAACAATTCTATGTGACTTTTCAGAGTCAAGCCCTGATTGTCCAACAGGAAGCAATCATAGATTCTCTCCAGAAGCAGAACTCTGAATTATCCCTCGAACTGGCCACCGTAAAGAAAAACTCTCAAGAAACAAATGGCACACTCTGTCGGGTTCTTAATCAGAAAAACGAAGACTTAAGGCGCATTGATGATCTATTAAAGGAAGCGCCCGGCATCGATCCAGCTCTCCTCGCTCAAATTATGAATATCATTCGAGGCGAATCTCAGGAATAAACCCCCATGATCCAACAGAGCTGGCGAGCGGCAAAGATACTTGGTGTATATTGAGCCAAGGGAGGATTGAGCTTTTTCACAGCCTCATGCATGTTCTTAATCATAAGATCCCGCTCAAGATGGTGGACATCCCCAATTTTGTCTTTTGACACCAGGCCTTCTAAGACAGCGGCTAGGTTCTCAGGCGTACATTCTTTTTGAAGTCGCTCGGGCACAACTTCTTGACCCATGAGCAAGTTCACGAGGCACGCATATTTTATCCGCACCATCCGCCGCAACAAAAAGTGTGTAATCGGATTGATCTTGTAGGCAATCACCATGGGTACTCCCGCAGCTGCAAGCTCAAGAGAGACAGTGCCGCTGGCCGCAAGGGCGGCTTGGCTTTCTTGATAAGCTGCAAACTTCTCGAAAGGGGTTGTTACAATGGTTGCGGGAAGGGTGAATTGCTTTTGAATTTGGTCTCTCAAATGCGGCAAGGTTGGAATCACAATGTGGAGGTCAGGAATTTTCTCTTGAAGTAATCGGGTCGTTTCCTCAAAAACGGGCAATAACCGTGATATCTCCCCCCGACGACTGCCCGGCAAAAGGGTTAAAATGGGAACAGTTGGCGGAATATTGTGACGCTCCCGAAAGGTAGAATCCTTCAAATGATCTAAACCAAGCTCCACCACAGGATGCCCCACAAATGTGGTTGGCAATCCTTCTTTTAAGAAGTATCCCGGCTCAAAAGGAAAAAGAACCATTAAATGATCTAAGAATTCAGCCACAGCCCGCGCCCGACCCGGTCGCCAAGCCCATACCGAGGGAGCCACATAATGGACCAAATGAATGCCATGATTGCGCCGCTTTAACGCCCTGCCAACCCGAAAGTTAAACCCTGGGGAATCGATGGTCACTACAATATCGGGAGCCAGTTTTAGAATCGTCGCCACGGTTTCTGTTACGCGCCGATAGATCCGTCTTATGTGAGGAATAATTTCGGCCAGCCCCATAATGGACAGCTCTTCAATGGGAAATAAAGACTTGAGCCCTTCCGCTGTCATGAGAGGACCGCCGATGCCAACAAAGGTAACGTGGTCGCCGAGTTGGCCTCTTAAAGCTTTCATCAACTGACTTCCTAAGAAATCGCCAGATGGCTCGCCAGCAGAGAGGAAAACCGTATATTTTTTCATGCCGCACCAACACCTACAAGGAAAAGGCCCGCCTCATCTGCAGCCGCAATAACGGCATGTCTATCCAATATTTGGGTGGCTCCAGCCTCAATAGCAATTCCGACCAACCCGGCAGCCTTGGCTTGATGAACCGTCGACACGCCGATTGTGGGAAGATCTACCGCACGGCTCTGTTGGGGTTTGGCCATTTTGACCAACACGCCCCCGGGACCATCTCGTCGTAATGTGCCACACCGGGCCAGAAGGCTTTCCGTTCCTTCAATGGCTTCTACCCCAAGAACGAGGCCTTGTTGAACGACGACCGCCTGCCCGATATCTCCAGAGCCCAAAAGACGCGCAACATCCCTTCCCTGTGAGATGTCTTTCCAATCGGTTTTTCCAGGCTGATGACGACCCATGACCCCTTCTGGCGCCAGTAAGTCATCCAGGATATCTGTCGCACTGATCACGTCAATTCCTTCGGCTTTCAAGAGACCCATAATGCTGGTGAGCAGTCCATCATCTCCCGAACTTTTCATCCCAATTTTGGCAAGTCCCAATTTCGCGAACCATTGAGTTCCTTTCCAATCCAACTTTATTTCAGACCACGAGGGGCGATTCATAGCGCCTGCCATGACAATGTGGGTCACCTTATGGGCTTTCAAATATTTTAGGGTTTTTCCGACCGCGCCAAAGTGTGTCCAAAGATGGCCCTCAACAAGCTTTTCTTGTTGAGTTACAAATTCAGGATCCGTTTGTCCTTCAAAAGCAATGAGGTGGAGAGGCTGTGCCTGTTCATGACAGTGGGCTATGATTTTGAGGGGAAGCTCCCCCCGTCCTGCAAAGAGACCAATGACTTGGGTCACCTGGATCACCCCGCAAGAGATTCAGGCAAACAAAGGGGCCGCGGAGACTCTGTTCGAATGAACCCAATCATCTGCATAACGTCCCCATTTTGAGCATGTTTTTCAGCTACAGCATCAACGCGATCCGCCAAAGGTTGATCAGATACCTCAAACAAGTCCTGATAGGCACTGCGCAATGACTGAATCGATTGGCTAGAAAAACCACGTCGTTTAAGACCGATGAGGTTTAATCCAGACAAATGAGCGCGTTCGCCTTTAACGTGTCCATAAGGAATCACATCGTGCTCAACACCTGACATACCGCCAATAATCGCATGGGCACCGATCCTCACAAACTGATGAACCGCGGATAAGCCGCCAATGATGACATGATCTTCAACATGAACATGACCACCCAAAGTGGCCCCATTGGCCATAATCACGTGATTCCCGATATGACAATCGTGCGCAACGTGGGAGGCCACCATAAATAAATTGTGATCACCAATTTTTGTAACCATGCCGCCGCCTGCGGTGCCAGGCTGTAAGGTGACATATTCACGAATTTTATTGTTGTCGCCGATGATAAGTTCGG
The DNA here is from genome assembly GCA_019746225.1 of Alphaproteobacteria bacterium. Classification (NCBI taxonomy): domain Bacteria; kingdom Pseudomonadati; phylum Pseudomonadota; class Alphaproteobacteria; species Alphaproteobacteria bacterium. The sequence goes on from JAIESE010000024.1 coordinate 29,693, forward strand.
AGGGCTCGCTCGCATATTTTAAATCTTGCGGCGGATGACCAATAGACGCAAACGGATAAACAATCGTATTCGCCCCAATCTTGGTGCGCCCGGCAATCGTGACATGGGAAATAAGCGTCACCTCATCACCTAGAACGACATCTGGACCGATACAACAAAAGGGACCAACGGTCACATTTTTACCAAGCTGAGCCTTCGGGTCAATCAACGCGGTTGGGTGAATTTGTGTCATCTCTAAAATTCCCAATATAAAAGCCAATAAACAAGTATGGCGACGATTTCGTTTCCTTAAGAATAGGATGGAACAGTTAGACCATAAGGGCAAACACTAGAATGTTACAAAGTGTTACTCGGGAAGGTATGTTACAGGGACTTTCACCCTTTTGAAATTTGGATCGCAAGCGCTTTTGCGGATTCAGGGTCATCAAACGATTGGACAAGACGGGATTTTTCTTTATTTAATACAGGATCCCACTCATAGAGCCATACCTCATACCCTGCAGATCCTCCTCTGATGGATTTATAAACCCGTGCTGAGACCCATAAGGTATTGTTGGGAATATCCGCGACTTCGAAAAGATTCTCTTGATCCGAATCAAACAAAAGGTTGGAAGCGAGGCGAAGAGGCATCGGAATCTTTCTTCTTAAAATTATCCTTAAACTGGCGTAATATACGCACAATAACGTAAAATGAGTGGTAAAACAAACACCATGAATCTAACCCTTTTAGAATTTGCACAAAAATGTCTCGTCGATGTCGACCATGACTATTTTTCCTACGTTGAGACAAGCGGCGAAAAGTTCACCCTTGTCACAACCTATCCAATCGAATGGCAAGAACGATACCTTTCACAAAATTATCAAGCCCATGACTATGGTCTTTTAAAAAGCTCTTTCCTTCCCTTTGCCTGGGGAGAGAAAATCTCGCGGGACGCAAGCCCTCTCCAACACCAGATCTTTAAAGAAGCTCAAGATTTAAGAATTTTCAAAGGGATCACCGCTCCCTTCTCTTCACCGGCTGCTCCGGGGGTGATCAGCATTGCCTTTAATAAGGGGGGTAAATTCACCAAATCTGAAATTTTGACTCTGACCTCTGATCTTCTCTTTTCTACACAGCTGATCAGGTCTTATGCCCACCTCCTTGAGCATCCAGAAGACACTAAAGAAGACGCCCTCACCCTCATCAATGAAGTCGCTACCTGGCAAAAAGACCGAAGAGTACAAAGAAAAAATTATGAGGCCACCCTTGGTGAAGCTTTGAGTGATATTCGAGCCGCTCAAATGTTCATCTCCCATCATGAAACAAAGGAGTTGGGTCTGGAGGCCTTGCGCAGAGTTTATAAGGATATAGAAAGGCTGGCCTAATGCCCTCCCCTCAACCTTTGGGTTATCGACTCAACCTATCAGACCAGGAGCTCCTCAAACAGTTGCTCCTGACCTTAAGAATAAAGGGGGATGTTGAAGTGATTTCTTTAAGCGCGATTCAAACCTTTGGCAGCCTCTTGGAAGTACTTCGCCAAAACCCCACAGACCTCAAGAAAATCAAAGGGCTTACGCCTTCAACCATCCACCGTCTTAAGGTCATTTACTCGGTGTTTCGGGAGATCATCAAACCAGATGTTTATCCCACAAACACTGATGACCCGTTTGAAGGTCTCTCCTTCTTTAGACTCACCGCCCCCCAGTTTGATGGAGAAGCGATACGCCTCCTTTACTTGAACGAGGATCATGGGATTTTAAAAGACTTCATTTACAAGAAAGGGTCCGGGAACCATGTCCAATTTTATGCGCGGGAACTTGTCAAAGAGATTCTCGGCGCCGGCATCTCCAACGTTGTCCTCATTCATCACAAAGAGGGTTCTGTCAAGCCTTCCCCCAAAGACAAAGCTCAATTTGTGGCGTTTGGCACTAGCCTGAAAACCCTCGATATCAAGCTTGTCGACTATCTGATCATGACAAAAGATGCGGCTTTCTCTTTGTGTCGCAACCAATAAGTCCAGTTTTTGCACGATGATCATGAAGCAATTGTAGGGGATTCGATTCGCTGTCTCAATTTTCACTTGCATGTAAGACCCAGATCCGCTAGTTTTTGAAGCGTTGCGCCCGTAGCTCAATTGGATAGAGCATCAGACTACGAATCTGGAGGTTAGGAGTTCGACTCTCTTCGGGCGCGCCACCCGCCGTCTCGCGGAACGCGCTAAGGCGTGGTGTCACGCCGGAGCTTTAGCGAAGGCGGACTGTCATCTCAAATAAATTACCATCATATTGTCACCAGAAGGATGCAACTCTTATCAAATATTGAAATGCCTTCCTGCCTTTGTTATTAAGACCTAATCAAATTCAAAAATCCATAAATCAATGTGCAGAGGAAATATTATGAAAAAAATCCAAAAAATCATTCTCTTAACTGGACTTGTCGCGCTAACCACGCCTATGGCGTCTTTTACAATGGAATTCCAGAACCCTGACGTTGCTGTTAGACCGATAAGATGGTGTGACTTAATGCCTTTTCGTCAGCATCTCGAAGAAAAAATTGTTAAGTTTAGTACAGAAAATCAAGGATCCCTTGAAAGACGAAAAACGCCGATAGACAATATTGTCGAATCAGTACGAGGAAAGAATGATGAATTAGCCAGGCATCATTTTGAAGCCTATGTAGAGGAATTCACCTCTGAAGATGCGTTTATTCTCATGATGAAAGAAGCTCTTTTTTCCTACCCAAGAGATTATGACATCCAAAATCAGGATGACGATACAGTAAAAGACGCGGTTCTGAGATTTCGGTTGGAAAACGTTCTTATCGAATATGAAGTGGGTGCTGATTTTAGAAAAATAAAATAGACTGTTGAGGATCAATGTGCAGGACTAGGACACAACCCAAATTGCCCTTGTGCATTTGTTTTTTCTTGCTTTTGTTACTTTATGGTTCCCTCCAAGGGGAGGCCTATGCTATATAATAGGTAAAAGATATTGTCCCATCGAAGACTTGGGTATCTTAATCTGGGTAGAGGAATTTTTAAGTGAACAACGCCAATCGGAATTTATTTTTTTGGGTATTAATCGCCGTTGCTTTGTTTGGGATTTTCCAAATTTTGCCCGGCTCTTCATCCCGAGCCCCGAATCCTCCTCTTGCTTTTTCAGATTTTCTGACGAATGTCAATGAGGGACGGGTCAAGGAAGTCATGGTTCGTGGAGACAGCATTACGGGTAAAATGAAGGATGAACATGCCTTTACAACTTATGCTCCCAAAGACCCAACCCTGATTCCAAAACTCATTGAAAAAGGCGTCCACGTCAAAGCTGGGCCTCCTGAAGAAGAAATGCCGTCCCTTTTCCATATGTTTTTATCTTGGTTACCCATTATTTTATTGGTTGCTTTCTCCATCTTTTCTTTGCGTCAAATTCAGTCCGGTGGCAACAAAGCCATGGGGTTTGGAAAATCGCGTGCACGTTTACGCTCAGAAAATGAAACAAAGGTTACCTTTGAGGATGTCGCTGGCATTGATGAAGCCAAACAAGATCTTGAAGAAATTGTTGATTTCTTGAGAGACCCTCAAAAATTCCAGCGCCTTGGCGGCAAAATCCCTCGCGGCGTTCTCTTGGTTGGGCCTCCAGGTACGGGTAAAACACTCTTGGCTCGTGCCATTGCTGGCGAGGCGAATGTGCCCTTTTTCAGCATTTCAGGCTCCGACTTTGTGGAAATGTTTGTGGGTGTCGGCGCCAGTCGCGTTCGCGATATGTTTGAGCAAGCCAAGAAAAATGCTCCTTGTATCATCTTCATTGATGAAATTGATGCAGTCGGGCGCCATCGGGGTGCCGGTCTTGGCGGTGGAAATGATGAACGCGAACAAACCCTCAACCAATTGTTGGTTGAAATGGACGGCTTTGAAGAAAACGAAGGCGTTATTTTGGTCGCTGCCACCAACCGCCCAGACGTTTTAGACCCAGCGCTCTTGCGCCCCGGTCGCTTTGACCGTCAAATCGTCGTGCCGAACCCAGACGTTGCGGGGCGCGAGAAAATTTTACTTGTGCACATGCGCAAAGTCCCCCTTTCCCCTGATGTCGATGTCAAAGTGATTGCACGCGGCACCCCCGGCTTTTCAGGAGCTGATCTAGCCAACCTCGTGAACGAGGCTGCTCTTTTGGCTGCACGACGTGGAAAGCTTGCGGTGGGTATGCATGAATTTGAGCAAGCAAAAGACAAAGTCATGATGGGAGCTGAGCGCCGCTCTATGGTCATGACTGAAGAAGAAAAGCGCCTCACCGCTTATCACGAATCAGGGCATGCCATCATCGCATTTTATACGCCCGACTCTGACCCCATTCATAAAGCGACCATCATTCCCCGCGGGATGGCCTTAGGCATGGTGATGCGCCTGCCAGAAGGTGATCGTATTTCTATGTCGCGCAGCAAATTGTTGGCAGACCTCAAGGTCTCCATGGGTGGACGTCTCGCCGAAGAAATGATTTTTGGGTATGATAGAGTCACCACGGGTGCTTCCTCCGACATTCGTATGGCAACTGAAATTGCCCGCCGTATGGTCACGGAATGGGGACTTAGTGATCGTATGGGATTCCAGACGTATGGCGAGCGCCAACAGGAAGTCTTTCTTGGTCACTCTGTTACGCAGACAAAACCCCTCTCAGAGATGACCGCTCAAATGGTGGATGAGGAAGTTCGCAAGATTTTAGACGCTTGCTATGAGGAAACCCAAAAGCTTTTGAAGAAGAAACTTCCAAAGCTTCATCTTCTTGCAAAAACTTTGTTAGAATTCGAAACATTAAGTGGTGACGAAATCAAGGCTCTTCTTGAAGAGGGGGCCGCGCCAGTCCAAGACGCTATATCTGGAAATATGCGCAAGAAAAAGCCGCGCTCCAGAATTCCTGCAACTGAGACAGCTTAAAGGCGATCGCGACTCATGACAGATACCCGCCAATTTTTTGGAACCGATGGCATGCGTGGCCAAGCCAATGTTTGGCCCATCACCCCTGATCTCATTATGAAATTAGCGATGGCAACCGCTTTGAAATTTACCCGCGGGGATCATCGCCACAGCGTGGTCATTGGTAAAGATACCCGCCAATCCGGGTACATGGTTGAATCTGCCCTCACAGCTGGTTTTGTCTCCATGGGAATGGACGTCGTTTTACTGGGCCCCCTTCCAACGCCTGCGGTTGCCATGTTAACGCGCTCTTTGAGAGCAGATTTAGGCGTAATGATTTCAGCCTCTCACAATCCCTATATTGATAATGGAATTAAGTTTTTTGGCCCTGATGGATTTAAACTTTCCGATGGTGAGGAGAAAGAAATCGAAGCCCTGATCTTAAAACATGACCACCCCACAAATAATTCCCCTGGAACGATGCCCCTTGCCCACTCCACCTTGTTAGGCAAAGCACGCCGTCTTGATGATGCAACGGGTCGATATATTGAGTTTGCCAAAGCAACATTCCCAAGAGGTATGCGCTTAGATGGTTTGAAAATTGTGGTTGATTGTGCCCATGGCGCTGCTTATAAAGTGGCCCCCAAGGTTTTTTGGGAACTGGGCGCTGACATTATCCCCATCAGCATCACTCCTGACGGAACCAACATTAATGACCAATGTGGCGCCACATCCCTCGGTGCTTTACAAGAGGCCGTATTAGCCAATCAAGCGGACCTTGGCATTGCCCTCGACGGCGATGCAGATCGGCTCATGATGGTTGACGAAACAGGTGCAACACTTGATGGTGACCAACTGCTTGCTCTTATTGCAACGTCCTGGTCTGAGGATGGGGACCTTCGGGGAGACGGAATCGTTGCGACCCATATGTCGAATCTAGGTCTCGAACGTTACCTGGAAAGCAAGAACTTGAAACTGATTCGAACAGCCGTTGGCGATCGATATGTCCTCGAAGCGATGCGAACCCATGGCTGCAATGTGGGGGGAGAACAATCCGGCCACATCATTTTACGCGATTATACAACCACAGGTGACGGCATCATCGCTGCTTTACAAATATTATGCGTCCTGGTACAAAAGCAGCTTAAAGCCAGTCAACTCGGGCGGATTTTTGATACGGTCCCGCAAGTCTTGAAAAGCATCAGAACGAACAGTTTTGCCCCTTTAACAGATGGGCGTGTTCGAAAAGTCATTGAGGAAGCTGAAAAGCATCTGATCAAGGACCAAGGGAGACTTTTAATTCGTCGATCAGGAACTGAACCCCTCATTCGAATCATGGCACAAGGCGATGATGAACAAACATTGACGCGCCTGGTCCACAACATCGTTGAAACCATAGAAACCGCTGACAAGAGTGCAGCAGCATAGAATTTATAAGGAAATAAAATGACCAAACAATCCAACTCCAACACCTCTAATGAAGAAAATTTGGACGATTTAGACTTTGATGCTTTTATGGAAGCTGTCGACAACATGGACCCTGAAGAAGCGCGGATCATGTTTCAAAATATCATAGCCACCATGGAGGAAGAGGGGGAACCCGTCCCTTTTCCAATGCGCTTACTTGTATCTGATGTTGTGTATGGCCTCACACAAACCCCTGTTGGGCTTGTTTATGGAATTGGGGGCCTCGGTCAATTAATGCTGACAGGCTTTATCGGTCAAGAAGACATCGAGGAGTTAGGCGATGCCGAAACGGTCCTTCAAGCCATCATGGATGATTTTGAGGAAAGCATCACAACCGCAACCACAATTCGCGATGATGAAGCCATTGGAAACATGGTAAAATCTGCCCTCGATGGGACCTATACAGTTATGGAAGAAGTGTTCGACGCCATGGAAGCCACAGATCTCCAACGGTCCGTATGGCTTGAAATGACGAAAATCCCCTACGGGACGACTCTTTCTTATGAGGAGCTTGCTTTACGTATTGGGAATCCTAAAGCCGTACGTGCTGTTGCAACAGCCGTTGGAGAAAATCCTCTATCTATTGCCATTCCTTGCCATCGCATCATTTTAAAAAGTGGGAATATTGGAGAGTATCACTGGGGTTCAGACATTAAAGAGAAACTCCTTGCCTATGAAAAAGCCAACAGCAAAGCCTGAAACACCTTATTTTTGTTCTGGTCCAACACGAAAACATCCCGGTTGGACCTTATCAAATCTAGAGAACGCGTATCTCGGCCGTGGCCACCGTTCCGCTGGTGGGCAGGCTAAACTTAATGAAATCATCACCCTTACTGGCGAAATCTTAAATGTCCCCAAAGACTTTCGCATCGCCATTATGCCGGGCTCTGCCACAGGTGCAGTAGAATGTGCCTTATGGAATTTTCTGGGAAGCCGGGGGGTAGATGTTTTTGCCTGGGACTTGTTTGGGTCACTTTGGGTCACTGACGTGTGTGATCAATTAAAACTTCAAGACACCCGGGTATTTTCCGTCCCCTTTGGTCAACTCCCAGATCTATCCGCCCACACGCCCGATCGAGACGTCGTCTTTACCTGGAATGGTACGACATCTGGTGTGTGTGTTCCCCATCTCGACTGGATATCTGACACACGTGAAGGGTTAACCATTTGTGATGCCACCTCGGCTGCATTTTGTGTTCCCCTAGACTGGTCAAAGCTGGATGTCGTCGCATTCTCTTGGCAAAAGGGATTGGGCAGCGAAGGAGCTCATGGTATGCTCATTTTGGGCCCCAGAGCCGTTGAACGCTTGACCACTTACACCCCCTCTTGGCCTCTCCCCCGTCTTTTTCGTCTCACAAAAGGGCGCGAATTAATTGAGGAGATCTTTCAAGGGGGGATGATCAATACGCCCTCGATGCTCAGCGTTGAGGACTGTCTGACAGCCCTTCATTGGGCTCAACGGTTAGGGGTGCCAGAGCTCCATCGCCGATGCAAGAAAAATGCAGCCACTATTGCACGATGGGTGGATCAAACGCCTTGGCTTCGCTACCTTGCCAAAGACCCGACATCAATTTCTCCAACATCTGTTTGTTTAGAACTTTTAGACGAGACCGGGCATTCCCTTTTGGAAGAGCCCCATCGAAGTATTATTCGGGCCATCGAAACACAACTTGCAAACGAAAATGTGGCCTATGATATCCGCAATCACCGCTACTCGCCCCCCTCTTTACGCTTGTGGGCAGGGCCTACGGTT
>JAIESE010000025.1 GCA_019746225.1 Alphaproteobacteria bacterium
TGGTGGGCCCGGTAGGACTCGAACCTACGACAACACCGTTATGAGCGGTGCGTTCTAACCAACTGAACTACAGGCCCTGAAATCACAAATGTCAGGCAATTAGGTTACAGAATACGAAAATATCATGAAGAGTCAATTAAAATCTATAGTTTTTGGGGGTTGGGGGAGTGGCGATGGTGTTTATTCTTTTTTTTCTTAGGCTCATGGAATGTTTGTAAAAGTATATCATGAATTGATAAACCGGTTCTCTCCTTGAGTCTTCTCAGATGAGTTTCAACTGTTGAGGGGGCTATGGAAAGGATTGAGGCGATTTCCTTGTAAGATTTGCATTCGAGAAACAGCTGAGCACACAACGCTTCATAGGTTGTTATATAGTTCGTTGCGTCCTCTCCAATGGGATATTGAATTGACCGTTTGGGCAAAAACATATCCTCATGTGTTATGTAGTCTGGCACAAAGGGTTTCAGGGGCTCCTTTGGTGCCTTTTCAATAAGGTTGCGGGCCAGGGAAGGAAAAATTTCTGAGAATCTTTGAAGTTCCATCATAATATGCAAATAGTATATGTAAGGGGACGGATGAGGCTCAGGCATTGCAAAAGAGGCACAATCATAAAAATTTTTTCGACGGTTTATGATGCTTAAGCCATGGTAAATTCTATCTCGGTCTTTCATGCAAGAGAGAAGGGATTCAGAGAAGGACTCATCCCAGAACAGGATAAAGGATTGTCGTGTTAAGATAGGTCGATGTACCGAGGGTTCAATAAACCCCTTTTCAAGAAAGTCATTAAGAAAATGAGGGTGGTTTGAAAGGACAATATAAGTGTTATCTTTATATATCCGTCGGAACTGAAAGTAGGCGATTTTTCTTGGGACTAAGAAGAATTTTGTAATTTTATCAACTTCTTGAGCAGCTTCGAGTGTCCATTGGCAATCAAGATTTGTCATCATCTTTATCACACGTCTTTCAACAATGTGACCCTCTACTTTTTGAGAGCTCAAACCACTTTCTGTTGTCTGTAGTAACTTTTAGCTTACGACTTATTCGAGAGTGATAGAAGAAACTTAGCACAAAAAATATTGCTGTAGGTACTGTAAAAATCATGACGAAGAATTTAGATTTTCCGTATATTATTCGAACTGTTTCACGGCAAATCTATGCATATCTGAGGTGTCGAACTTGTATATCGTTTTAGTTTGCTGTACGAAACAATGAGCAGATAATATGTTCCGATTTTATCTCTCAAGGCCACGCGGAGCCTATAATCCGCGACAATTTTCTTTACAGTACTACGTTACAAATATTTAAGCATTTTATTGAGATGTTAAATTTATTTTTTTATTATTATAACATCAATTTTATTATGCTTTAAAAAATCCAACAGTCAAGAGTCAAATCGTCGCATATTGCGATTATTTGATCACGGGAGACGGGGGGCATGCTCTCGCGCCTCCTGATCGCGCGCCTACCACGTTTCGTAATACTTCGCTCCAAGAGACTCTCTGGCCAATTTAGTCATCATTCCAAGGGAATAGGGGGGATATAAGGTATGGGCAATACCTGTATGGGCAACCAGAAAAATTGACGATTGAGTGATCCATACCTATAGAATAAGCGACTTCTACTCTTGGAAATTCAATGAATGAATTCAATGAGTAAGGGGAATGTGTTTCAGGGGATGAATCGACATCAATAATCATTTGTGATGGAGGAGGATTTTATGGATTGCTTTACGAAATTAAAAAGGATAATGGGGGAAAAAGGCGCGCTTTGCGCTGGATTGTTTGGCTTGGGAGGCTTCCTCTTAGGTCTTCCGGGGGGGATTGGCGAGGTTCAAGCATCATTTGATGGTCCGTATGTGGGTGTTCACTTGGGTCATTTGCACCAAACCACGAGCCTGGATGCGAAACAGGATCCGGCGAACAAGAATGCGGACATGAATAACACAACCGGAGCGCGAGGAATGCCCACAGTAGAAATTGTTTTGGGTTGGGGGCGGCTGTTTTGGGGATGCTTCTATGGGGGTGTCGAAGGAAAGATCGATTGGGCGAAAGGGGGAAGTCAGAAAGTTGCGGAGGATGTCAATTTCATCTACAAATCTGGTCGGAAAGGTCTGGGCGCAGGGGTGCTGGCGCGTCTGGGGTATTTGGTCACCCCGACCACGATGGTTTATGGGGGCGTGGGGATTAAATCAGCAAGGTTTTCTCATAATATATTTGAAAAAGCAGATCAAATTTCAGCCCCTTTTTCCAAAAGATCCCATCATTTATTAACAGAAGTCGGCATCGAAACGTCGACCGAGGCCATTCAAAACTTGAAGTTTCGATTTGGCTACTCTTTCATGCCAAAGAAAGCAGCTACGCATAAAACTACTGAGTTTCCAATAAATCACCTATACCGGGAGCAAGGGATTGTTAAGGCAGGGACTCTAGAGCATATTATTAAGGTTGGAATGATTTATAGATTTTAAGCGATATCAAGGAAATATAGCACCTCCCTACCACTGAAATTTATTGAGGTAGGGAGATAACCTATTGTTAAAATTTGTATAACCGACCTTGCTCCTTACCATTAATTCTTAACTTAAAGCTCTTTGTGCCAATGCTCAAAGCATCCATAATTTTTCCAGGGTTATCGTAGCTGCTCTTTAGAATGGTAGACGACAGCGCCGCTGCAAGGCTTTTGTTTGAGCCATTGAGGAGTTTCCAGGCGGTATCCCCAATCTTTCCTTGCTCACGCAGCTTTTGGAGTCTGGCCTGGGGAGAGTTTGTGTCCGGTTTCGTCTCCAGTTTCATCAAAGGGATCACCGATACGAGGGGGCGCCGTTCCTTTCGCGGCTCACCTAAGAAGATATACCTTGGTGAGGCTTCTTCCCTTCTCTTTTTCATGGTGACTTTGACAGCTGCGTCCAGGGTTGGTGCATCACTGCTTAAGGTGTTTATGCACTCTTGAAGCCGATCCAGCACGTTGATTTTCGGGTCACCGCCAATGCGGTCGTCCACAATATCGAGGAGAGGGGGCGCCGACGGTGACTGATCCACTGGCGAGGCGGTTTCATGGCGAAAAGGATTTTCCCAGCTCAAGGTTTCCCCAAGAACATCGACTGTTTTGCCGGGGAGGATCGTAAGGATGAGGGTCAAGAGGAAGAAGAGTGTATTGTTTTTCATGATAATGCTCCTTTTGTTGGTGCAACTTAAGGATGTGTTATTTGTGTTAAAATTTAATAAAAATAACTCATCCACACAACTTTTAGTATATATAAATATCTTTTGCAACCCCCTTAATTTCACTCGTTGGTGGGCCAGGGGGTGAGCCAGGGGGTAAGCCATGGGCTCATTTTAGGACTTCATTTTGAGGGGAGATGAACGCAAAGGTTGCAGGATTGGGCACAAACCGCTATATCTAACCGTAGAAGTCACCAATATTTTGATAGATTAAAGGGTTCCGTTATCTATGACAGCAAAGTTTAAAATTGATGGCGATGCGATTCGTCAACTCGCAGAAATCCTTGTTGATACGAAATTAACCGAAATTGAATATGAAGATGATGGCCGCCGCATCCGGGTTTCCCGCGGGGGCGGTGTTCAAGCGGCAACTGTCTATACGGACGCCCCGCAGCCGGTTGCCATACCGAGTCATGACGCCGCAGCCCCTGCAGCGCCGCCTCCTTTGGCATCGAGCATTCACCCGGGAACGGTCAAATCCCCGATGGTCGGCACGGCCTATATGTGCGCTGAGCCTGGTGCGGCCCCGTTCGTGAAGGTGGGCGATATGATTACGGTCGGGCAAACGCTCATGATTATTGAAGCCATGAAGGTGATGAACCCCATTAAAGCCGCTCAAAGTGGGAAGTTGACCCAAATCTTTGTGAAAGACGGCAGCCCCGTTGAGTTTGGCGAACCCTTGATGGTTGTTGAATAGTACGATGACGATACTCTCCTCCCTTAAACCGGCTCGAAAGCCTGCTGTTTCTTCTCCAGAACCGAAGTTGTTTGAGAAGATTTTGATCGCAAACCGCGGTGAAATTGCTTTGCGTATTCAACGGGCTTGCCGCGAGATGGGCATCAAGACCGTGGCGGTGCACTCCACTGCGGATGCCACGTCCATGCATGTGCGCCTGGCGGATGAAAGTGTATGCATCGGGCCGCCATCGGGTCGCGATAGTTATTTGAAGATGTCGGCGCTGATCAGTGCCGCGGATATCACGGGCGCCAGCGCCATCCACCCGGGCGTGGGATTCTTGTCCGAAAATGCGGCCTTTGCCGGCATGGTCGAAGAGCACGGCATGACCTTTATTGGTCCAACGCCGGAGCACATCACCATGATGGGCGATAAGATCACCGCGAAGAAGACCATGATTGAGCTCGGTATCCCCGTTGTCCCTGGATCAGAGGGCGGTGTGGATACGGATGAAGAAGCGATCAAACTCGGTGAGTCGATCGGCTATCCGCTGCTCATTAAGGCCACGAGCGGTGGTGGTGGTAAGGGTATGAAAGTCGCCAACAACGCGGAAGAACTGCCGTCTGCCTTGCGCCTGGCCCGCGCGGAAGCCAAAGCGAACTTTGGCAACGATCAAGTATATATGGAACGCTACCTGCGCCGTCCTCGCCATATCGAGGTTCAGATTCTGGCGGACTCTTTCGGGAATGTGGTTCATTTGGGCGAGCGCGATTGCTCCATCCAACGCCGCCATCAAAAGATTTGGGAGGAGGCGCCGTCGCCAGGCCTGACCCCTGAAAAGCGCATTGAGCTTGGCCATATTGTCACGAAAGCCATCAAGAAAATGGGCTATCGCGGTGTGGGCACGCTCGAGTTCTTATATGAAGACGGCGAATTCTTCTTCATGGAAATGAACACGCGTCTACAGGTTGAACATCCCATCACGGAAATGGTCACGGGCATTGATTTGGTCAAAGAACAAATCAAGGTAGCCGCTGGATTCCCGCTGACGTTGCGACAAGAAGACATCAAATTTACGGGCCATGCCATTGAGTGCCGCGTGAATGCGGAACATCACGAGACGTTTGTGCCGTCCCCCGGCGAGATCACGGGCTATCATGCGCCTGGCGGTTGGGGTGTGCGCATCGACAGTCATCTTTATCAGGGCTATCACGTGCCGCCCCATTATGACAGCCTGGTGGCCAAGCTCGTCGTGTACGGCGACACGCGCGCAGAGTGCCTCAAGCGGGTGGAACGCGCCCTTCGTGAATATGTGATCGATGGCATCGAAACCATCCTGCCGCTTCACCGCAAATTGGCAGAAGATGCGGATATAAAGAGCGGGGATTACGATATCCACTGGTTGGAAAAGAAGTTAAAAGACCCATCTTTCTAACCTTCGTCTTTTCCTCCCCGGACGTCGTCAGCCCTTGATTCGCAATCCTCATGTACGTTGATGTACACTCCGGTTGCTCATCAAGTGCTTCCTAGCCAGGAAGAAAAATACTCGGTTATAATGGCCTATAAGTTGACGTTATACGAAAGAGGAACCCCATGGCATCCATTGACCAAAATCTCCAATCTCTCGGTATTATCCTCCCCACACCGCCCCAAGCGGTTGCCAATTATATGCCGTATGCGATTGCGGGAAACCTCGTGATCATCTCCGGTCAGCTCCCCATGAAAGACGGCGCGGTGGCTTACAAAGGCAAGGTCGGCGCGGACTTGAGCGTGGAAGAAGGCCAAGCGGCCGCGCGCCAATGTGCCATCAACATCCTGACCCAATTGAAAGTTGCGTGCGCCGGCGATCTTTCCCGTGTTGAGCGCTGTGTGCGCCTCGGTGGGTTCGTTACGTGCGACCCCGATTTCACGGACCAACCAAAAGTCATCAATGGTGCCTCCGACCTCATGGTCGCCGTCTTTGGGGAGGCAGGCCGCCACGCCCGCGCCGCTGTTGGCGTGACCGCGCTCCCTCTCGGCGCCGCGGTCGAGGTTGAAGCGACGTTTTTGATTCGGTGAGGGGTGTTGCATAAAAGTATTTCGAATTTAATAATTAAAAATTCCGTGTTGTTTCAATCTTAGTCAAATACGCACAATAATCGCAACCCGCAGTTCGTGAGGGAGCGTCGGACGCATTCAGGCACCCATGGGCTTGCGTGAGTTTCGCCTCAATCCAGCTTGTATCGAGAGGATGCTCGATCAACACGGTTTTGAAATGGAGGCAGTTGTCGAAGGCTTCCGCATCCTTGAGGCCGTTGCAATACAGCCAGTATGCTTTGTCATAAACCGGGTAACCATTCATCTTGAAGAGCCAAACGTAGATGTCGAGCTGGCGGCGGTACGCATCATGATAATCCTGGTCTAGAACAGCCTCACCATTCTTGGACGTGGCTTTGTAATCAATAATCACGAGCTCCCCCTTAGGATTTACCCAGACATCATCAATGGCTCCATAAACATGAAAGTTGGTCGGGGCGTGGAGGTACGCGATGCCCTGGCGATTGTTGCGCCACGTGGGGAGCAGATCCGCCGGATTAGGCAGATAGGGAATGGCGTCTAATTTATATTCAACAGCTATGGGATGCGGCTGTGCCTTCGCCCGATACCCGTCGCATTCATTTTTCAATAAAGCATCGACGGCCATGTTTAGGGTAAAGGATGGGCCTGAGGGTTGGCTAATGCCTAACCGACGATCCAAATAGAAACAATGCGGACACTGAGTGAACAGTTCAATCTTGGAGCGTCTGAGTTTAAAGGGATCGAGTTGGTTGGGTTGATAAAAAGCCGCCATATCTGTCCTGTATCGACGATTCGTTGGATACTCCTTCTAGTTTGGCAGAAAGTGCTTGAAGAAGGGTTAATGGTTTCTACCTATCAAGGTAAATCAATAATTACTGATGCGTAGCTCTTTCTAAATTTAATTGGAGAAGTCTTTCTAAAATTTCATCATCTGTTAAATCTTCTGGCCATCCATATGCTTTTGCTACAGCAGAATCTAACTCTTTATGAATGGAAATCAACCAATGTGGTTTTTTGTTATAAAGGTTTGTTAAAGTGCGTTCCTTTAGTACTAGTTCTGCTTCCGCATCTATGGGAAGAATTCTATCAGGATACCCCGATACAACTTCTGGAATTCTTTTAATAAGTTCGGGTGGATTTAACCAATTTTCTCGAAGTTCATTTAAGCGTTTGGCAATGTCTCTTATGTTTCGTGCGAGAGGGTTATCGTTAGTAATAGAGGAAAGAAGATCAGGGCTAAAGCCACTTGGAAAGGGAAAAGTTAAAAAAGTAACAGTATGCGAATAAGTGGGATGATTCCCAACTCCATGATATGGACATATCTTCAAAGTCCATAATTGATGATAATATGAATGTAAAAGCCCAAACATAATATCATCTTCACTTGCTATAGTTACTAATCTGCTATCAGGGAGGACGATTTTATCAACCCAGACAAACAGCCTGTGTTTGGCTACACGAGGAGTAGCTATATATCTTTGTAGTGGTCTTATAGCTTCTCGCATTTCTGGACGCGGACATTCGTGAATCCACCATGGCTTTGTACGAGTGCTTTGTCGATGTTTGTTACGCTCTGGCTTTACATGATTAAAAATATAATTATAGGGTTTTTCGTATAACGAAGCCTCTAATTCTGTTTCAACAGAATTAAAATCTATTATCCAGGTATCTGATGGCCTTTGAACAATGGCACGCCCGTTTATCCATGGAAAAAGCACATTACTGTTTGGCATTTTATTAGCATTGAAGGATAACTTAATCCATTCTCGTGCTAAATCCCCACTAACTTCAAAGGGGCCACTTTTCTGATCCCCTATAAATGCTATGAGTTGGTTTTCCTTTAATATCTTAGCTAAAGTAATATCGTAACCTGGGCCATCTTTTAAGCTACCAGTAAGATTGGAAAAAATCTGTTTTACTTCCTTCCCGTTTAATTTTAAGGGTTTTATAGCGTTCAATATATTTTTATTTGCAAAGCAAATAATAGAAATTCTTACCGAAGCCCCATCAATTGTCCAGGGTTCATCACTCCAGGCATTATAAATGGTACATGACTCGAGCAGATTTTCTATTACCTTACGGTTTTGTCCAGCACGAACTGAATTGGTAGTTACAAAACCAGCTCTTTTAACTTTTCCTTCTTTGACTAATTTGGCAGTCTTTTCAAGCCAATATGTTACAAGATCTGCGCCTGCTGGGACTCTTCCCTTGTATACTTTCCTAATCTTGCTAACATCCTCTTCTCCAAGTTCAGTTAGTTGTCTCTTATCCCCTAAAAATGGGGGATTTCCAACAATGAAATCTGCTGTTGGCCATTGTGCCTCTGTTCCATCAACGTTGACTAACGCATCGCGCTTTTGAATATTATCAAGCCTATTGAGGATAGGTTTTTTCCTTAGCCCAAAGCCGTTTTTAATCATCCATTGTATTTCACCTATCCAAATAGTGACTTTTGCTAATTCAACGGCATATTCATTAGTATCTATTCCAAGTAAGCATGAGGGACCAATTTCCGGAAATTCTCGCTGCCTAATCTTAAGTTTTTCAGCTTCACACATCACTTGATGCTCAAAGTCCTTTAGCAATTGTAGAGTAGTGTACAAGAAACTAGCCGACCCACACGCAGGATCTAAAACGCGAGTGGCCCTAAGTTCCTCAAGAAATTGTGAATAAATTCTATGAGTTTCTTTCTGCTTATTTCTTTTTGCGCTAGCTAGTTGAAATTGACATTGCTCCTTAACGAGTCTCCATTTCTCTTGTAAAGGCAGAAGAACTACTGGCTCTAATACTCTAATTATATCGTTTTTTCCTGTATAATGTGCACCCAATTGAGCACGCGCATCTGGGTCCAGACCTCTTTCAAACATTTGACCAAAAATAGTAGCAGAAACCTCACTCCAATCATACTTAGAAGCTTCTAGAATATTTTTGATTTCTTCTGGTATTAGCAAAAGAGACTCATTGTCAGAAAAAATTCCTCCATTGAACCAATCAATTTTATGTTCCCCAAAATCTCCCCCTTCTTTCATGCTTTGAAAGAACTTATTTAATAATCCAGGTAATTCAGTAGGAGCATTCAGGCCTCTTTTTAGAATACTTTTAAAAACTTCTTCCTTAGGCAAAAGGCCAATATTTTCAGCAAACAAGCAAAAAACTATCTTATTAACAAAATTGGCAACTTGGTGAGGAGAATGCCCCCTTTCTCTAAGACTTCTTGCAATTGCAGCGAATTCTTTAGCAAGTTCGCTTGTAAGAGTCTCTCGTTCTTTTTCCGGATTCAATTTTTCTGGTTCAGAAAATGCCTGTTTTAGTAGATGAAGGTTCTTAGGGTCCTCTAAAGACTCAAGCTCCAAGTGATGAGTTTTAGGGATACTATTTGTAAAATTAGTATGAATATCAATCGTATCCATATCTGACACAATAAGTAGGGGAGGGTTGTAAAGCTCTCTTGAGTAAAGAACGAGTTGCTTATAGGCCTCTTTTAAGTCACGATGATTACGTTTGTATTCCCATGCAAAGCAATCCTTTTTCCAAACATCTGCCCAACCATGTCCTCCCCCAGCTTTCTTTGTGCCAGCTTCAAAGGTATACCAGCTACCTTCTTGGTCAGATTCTGAGGGTGTAGGCTCATCTAATAGATGACATAAATCTATAAAATGAGAATGAGAGCCCGCTCGTTCACTAAGGTTGGTATTCTTCCATCTATGAATAAATTCCTGAGCTGTTAATGATCCCATTTCTCCGAGTACCTATCATAGATGGTGCTTTAGAATTAGGATCTCTCGAGAAAAGTTAAATTTTGGTAAAGATTAAGGCTTCATGTATAAAATATGAATGAATTCGTTTAGCCTTTATTTGTAGTACTCCCCACCCCCCCCATTTGCCCACTTCCCCTTGTCGAAAATTTGAATTAATATGGTCCTTTCTATTCGAGATTTGGAGAGGCGATCGGCGCTAAGGTGGCTTCTTTGACAATTGTTTCATCAGCGTCACTTTCATGAAAAAAGGAGTCTGTTATGGGTTTGAAAAGTTTAATGATTTTGGGGTTGGGTATGGCGTTTATCGGCGGGCAGGTCGCGGGGACGCGCGCGGCGGAAGATACCAGAGGCGCGAAGACTCAAGATACACAATGGGATGTAAAGACGTTGGCCAAGCACATTGGGTACACGTTTCGGGATGCTTCTTATCTCGACAAGGTGTTTTCCCATACAGGTGTGGCGCCTACGAATCAACTTCCCTTTGGGCGGTTGGAATTTTTAGGCGATGGAGTTTTAGAATGGGTCGTTACGCGGCGTCTTATGGATGCCAATCCAACTCAAGGGGAAGGGTGGCTCACCGAGAAAAAGGCGACGATCGTTTCCAACGAAAATAATGCTGCCGTTTTTGATCGCTTGCAGTTGTTTCCTTTTGTGAGACACAATCCGGTTCATAAGATCAATGGTGAAGGCTTGAAGAAGATTAAGGCTGATACGTGTGAGGCGCTGATTGGAGCGATTTGTCTGGATGGGGGACAGGAGAGCGCTGAAAAATTTATTGTGACTTATTGGTTGTCCAATGCGCCAACAAATGGGTTGTCTCCTGTGGTTTCTAATGGGGCTTCCAATGGCGTAATCAAGCCAGTTGCCGTCAAAGCTGCGGTGGTTGTTCCTGCGCAAGCTAAAATAACTCCAATGCCTCCCACAGTTGTTTTGAAAGCGCAAGCGTTTAAGGTTGTGGGGGACGTCAAAACACAACTTGAAGCATTCCGTCTGGCCCATAATCTCCCGAGCCCGACCTACAAATGGACGAGCAAAAAGGCTCCCTTTCGGGGACAATTGCACTTCTGTGATTTGCCATTTACAGCGGCTTATGAGGGAAGTTCAAAAAGTGCTGTTAAGAAGCTTTGTGCAGCCCAGGTCTTGAGGAAATTTGATGAAGCTAGGTTTTCCGAAACACTCAAAGGAAAATCGAAACAGGAAGCGGTTAAACTTTTGCGGGAGCTCGCTGCTCAAACCATGGGTCTAAGCCCCAAAGCCGCAGAGGGTGTTAAGAAAGTGGCGGCGGCTCCAAAAGCTCCTGTTGCCCCTAAAGCCTCAGCGGTCTCTGCTGTCAAGGTAGTCCCTGCAGCCCCTGCAATCCCGGTAGTCCCAGTAACCAAAGCAGCTCCTGCGGTTTTTTCAGAAACGGTGAGTGTGAAGAAAGCAAAGCAACGGCTTCAGGATCTGTGTGTTCATTTGCATGAAGGAGATCCCGTTTATACGGTTCTGGAAGGTGCCACAACGTCGACCGCATCTGTGACAATTGAAGGGGTGGGGACGTTTGAAGTTTTGGGAAATAAAACTCAAAAACATGCCGCCCTGGCCGCCTATACGAAAATTACCGGTAAGGTCATTGGGTTGAAACAAGTGAGGAAAGCGCTCACTGCACTGTGTCAGGAAAGGCATTTTGGCAAGCCCGTGTACACAAGTGGCAAAATGGAGGTTCGCGTTCAGGTGGCAGCAGGTGCTCTTCGAGCAGAAGCGGTGAGTGACCAATCCCAAGTTCATGCGGAAAAAGAGGCGGCTAGAAAATTGTATGAGGCGTTGCGCAAGGCGCGGATGTAGGAGACATAGATGATCAAAGAAATTTTTACAAAACGCGTCATTTCACTTTTCATTGCATTGATCCTTGTGTCTATCGCAACATGGAAAGTGATGAATAAGATTGAACACCCCACGCCAAGCGGTGCTTGTGCGAGTACGACAGAAGCGCTTTATATAACCCCCAAGGCGGAGGTGACGGATGCGGTCGTGCGTCTCATGGGCTTGACGGGGATCCGCATTGCCAACGATGCTTTACCGCCAGAGAAGGACTGGCCGGAGGTTAGACTGCAGATCAAATCACGGGATGTGAGCGAGGTGGCAGCAGCCGTTCAAGGGAAGATTGATCCGGCGGTTACCTGGTTCGGGGTTCCCAAAACAGAACGATGGGAAGCGGATGCGTTGAAGCCGAAACTTTCTCGCGCACAAGCCGACCATATCGTGAGTTTGAATTTAGAGACACTTCATCAGGCTGAAAGTATGTATCCAACAGGTCTCCCAAATGCTGTGTTTTTCTTGGGATCAACTTTGGGGTCTGTGCGCAAACGCTTGGCCTTCTTGAATGAGCTTTACGAATCAAAGAAACTCTCCCCGGATCTCACCGTATATGTCCTCACGGGGGAGCGAAAGTTGGATGAAAAAGTGGGCGAGACGACCACCATTCTGATGGATCCGAACAACGCGCTGATACCCTTTCGAGGGGATTGGGCACCAACGGATCTCGTGATTTCTGATGAGGCAGGAATGATCAAGCTGGTCTTTTCACAATCACGACATGCCTCTTTGGATGAGAATAGGATCAAGTTTGTCTATTCGTCGAAGGGTGACCGGCGCCGAGCCAACACGGAAGGGACGATTGTACAATGGCTGAAGGAGTTCTCACCGTCGTCTGGCATGTACGTGGCCATCTCGAATCAACCTTACAATTTCTATCAAGAATGTGTGATTCGCCGTGTCCTACTTCAAGCGGGGCGGCCGGATATTTGCGTGCGTGTCATCGGGCCAGGAAAGAAAGTTGAAGACAAAACAGATGCAGCGGTAATTGCAGATGCCACAAATCTTCTGGACAATGTCTCCCGGATTTTGTATGAGCTTTCAAACATTAAGAAAGCGCTTCCCTCGTGACCACGCTTCCCATTCTCTACTCCTTTCGCCGGTGTCCCTATGCCATGCGCGCGCGTCTCGCCCTTTATACAGCGAGGGTGAGTCATGAGCATCGGGAAATTGACCTGAAAAATAAGCCGCGGGAAATGCTGGAAATCTCCCCCAAAGGGACGGTTCCGGTGTTGCAACTGGAGGATGGAACGGTCTTAAACGAAAGTCTCGACATCATGCAATGGGCCTTCAAAGTCACCGATCTGCCGCCTGATTGGGCGGTTCTTATCATGGAAAATGACACGACATTTAAGGAGGCGTTGGATCGGTATAAATATCCCGGACGTTATGAGGAAGAAGAAGGCTCGAATTATCGAGACCAATGCGCGGTTTTTTTGAAGAAGTTGGAAGCGCCCGCGTCGCCTTTTTTATCCGGAGAAGAATTATCCCTCCTCGACATGGGGGTACTGCCTTTCGTGCGGCAATTTGAAAAGGTGAATCCGGCATGGTTTGCGGAGCAACCCTATCCGCGGTTAAAATCAGGGTTGGAGCGCTTAACTTCAAGCGCTCTGTTTGAAGGGGTAATGGAGAGACATCCCCTATGGTCGAACGGTACCCAACCACTCTTGGTTGTGTTCTAATCTCCTCTCTTCAATCTTCATAAAATTTTCATCGACCCGCAAATAGGACAATTAGTCGCACCCCCATTTCGCGTGGTTTATGCAATCATAGTTTTGATTATAATAAAATTTAGTATTGACACTAAAAACAAAATTATTACCTATAAGGGTATTAAAATTTAAAGAAGAAAGAGAAAATATGGGATTGTTTTCATCTTTAAGTTATGAGCAAAAAGAAGCCTTGGGGCTTTTGCAGATCGGGACTTTTTTAGAGTACTTCGATCTGATGCTCTATATCCACATGGCTGTCCTTCTCAATGAACTTTTTTTCCCGGCAACAGATTCTCACACGGCGGCTCTTCTAACAGCCTTAGCGTTTTGTTCGACCTATGTCATGCGACCCATCGGCGCGCTGATTTTTGGGTGGCTGGGGGATAATATCGGGCGCCGATCAACTATCATCATCACAACGGTGATGATGTCGGTGTCGTGTGTTTTGATGGCGAATCTGCCGACTTATTCTCAGATTGGCATCACCGCAACGTGGCTTGTGACGATATGTAGAGTCGCTCAAGGGATGTCTTCCATGGGTGAATTTGTGGGGGCTCAAATTTATGTCACAGAAAGTATTTCTCGACCCTTCTCCTATCCCGCGGTGGCCTTTGTAAGTCTCGCTTCTATGCTGGGAGGGATTGTTGCCCTTGGCGTGGCGGCTTTGGTGACGAATTTTTATATGAATTGGCGCCTCGCCTTTTGGATTGGGGCTGTCATTGCTCTTGTCGGGGCCGTGGCGCGGACACGTCTTCGGGAAACGCCAGAATTTCTAGAAATGAAACGTCAAAAAATGAAGGAAATAGTCGCTGAGCTCAGCAGTGATGAGGATTATACTGATCCCGGATCGACTGCGGCGATGCCTTGGAAAGAGCCGATCAAAGTAAAAACATTGGTCTATTACTTTTTGGTTTATTGTGGTTGGCCATTGTCCTTTTATTTGGCGTATATGTATTTTAACCCGATGCTGAAACAGGATTTCGGTTATACGTCATCCCAAATTATTATGCACAATTTCTATTTGTCGATAGTTCCTCTTGTTTCGGGCATCTTCTGGGCTTTGTTGAGCTATCGCTTTCACCCCATTCGGATTATGAAAGTAAAGTGGGTATTCATATTTTCCCTGATGCTCGCGATGCCGTTTCTGATTCTGACCCTCAATAGCCCGGTTCATTTGTTCCTTCTTCAAGCCAGCATTCTGATTCTTCATCTTGGGAGCATGCCGGGAGAAGCCGTGTTCTATATACATTTGCCCATCTACCGGCGCTTTACCTTTGGTAGTTTTCTTTACGCCTTATCCCGGGCGCTCATGTATATTATAACGGCTTTTGGCTTGGTTTTTCTGGGGGACTATTTTGGGCCATTCGGACTATGGTTTATCACGTTACCGATCACGGTCGCCTTCCTCTATGGCCTTCTTTATTTTGAGGG
Source organism: Alphaproteobacteria bacterium (assembly GCA_019746225.1). Classification (NCBI taxonomy): domain Bacteria; kingdom Pseudomonadati; phylum Pseudomonadota; class Alphaproteobacteria; species Alphaproteobacteria bacterium. Next base: position 14,711 of record JAIESE010000025.1, read on the forward strand.
ATTGGAAAGAAAATTGGGAATTTACCCGAACCTGACGCGAAAGAAAGCTCACGAAGTTTCATTCAACCTATCGAAGGCGGCTTGAAGCGCGTCCCCAAAGAAAGGAATATAGATGAAGTTGTTTTCTACCCTAAGCCGCGAACAAAAAGAAGTCGTAGGACTCTTACAGGTTGGCACGTTTTTAGAGTATTTTGACCTGATGCTCTATATCCATATGGCTGTCCTGCTCAATGAGCTCTTTTTCCCTCAGACGGATCCAACGACAGCCGCATTTCTGGCAGCCCTAGCGTTTTGTTCCACCTATGTCATGCGACCCATCGGGGCCCTTATTTTTGGATGGCTGGGTGATAACATCGGGCGTAGGTCAACTATCATTATCACAACTGTGATGATGTCGATTTCTTGTGTCCTTATGGCAAACCTCCCGACTTATTCTCAAATTGGTATTGCAGCCACGTGGATTGTGACAATTTGCAGAATGGTTCAAGGGATGTCTTCTCTTGGAGAGATTGTAGGCGCCCAAATTTATGTAACAGAGAGCATTCCGCGTCCCAAATGTTACCCTGCCGTTGCTTTTGTGAGCGTTGCCTCTACTCTGGGAGCTATGGCTGCCCTTGGTGTTGCGACTCTTGTGACATCCCTCTATATGAATTGGCGTCTTGCTTTTTGGATTGGTGCTGTCATTGCCCTTGTTGGGGCCGTGGCACGCACGCGTCTTCGGGAGACCCCAGACTTCTTAGAGATGAAAAGGAAACAGATGAAGGAGGCTATTGAAGAGCTCAGCAAAGATAGTAAAGGCATAAGCAAAGGGACAAGGAGCACCGCGTCTTGGAAAGAACCCTATAAAATCAAGACATTAACATCCTATTTTTTAATCTATTGTGGATGGCCGTTAACTTTCTATTTGGCCTATATGTATTTTAACCCCATGCTAAAAGCGAACTTTGGATATTCTTCTGCACAAATTATTCGGCACAATTTCTTTTTATCGATCATCATGGTTGGGGCTTCTATTTTCTGGGCCTCCTTAAGTTATAAGATCCACCCTCTCAAAATTTTAAAAGTAAGAGGTTTCATGATTCTTGCTTTGATGATTCTTCTCCCCCTTTGGATTATGAATGTAGACAGTGCGATACAATTATTCTGTCTGCAGGCTATGATCATCTTGTTGCCCTTGGATAGTTTGCCCGGACAAGCCATTTTTATTTATCATTTCCCGATCTATCGACGGTTTACCTTTGCAAGCGTTTTGTATGCTTTATCCCGTGTCATTATGTATATTGCCACTTCTTTGGGATTGGTTGTATTGAGTAGCTTTTTTGGTCATTACGGGCTCTGGCTCATCACCTTACCAATAACGTTCGCTTACCTTTATGGCTTACGATATTTTGAGGATCTTGAACGGAGCATTGGTATTTATCCGAATTTAATGCGAAAAGCTTCATAAGGAATTATGTACAGCAGGAACAATTCTTGTGTTTTTTTCTGCTTCATTTTCAGGGTTTAGAACACAAAATTCTGATTTTTCAATTTTTACAAGATCTTATTAGAAGAGTTAAGAGAGGGTTGGGCGAGGTCATGGGGCGTCCGAACGAGTTCAGATAAGTGCCAATGCCGTGTGGCTTGAGCAATTGCGCGAACCTCATACTCTTGGACGATATTAATATTTGGGTTAACATTTGTGTTTATAATACAAGTCGTTATCTTACGATTATCAATTTTGATAATTCTTCTTAATAATCTTTTCCCATCTGAAGATTCGATAATACAAACCTGTCCCTGATACATCTGATATTGATTTTTGTTGATAACTTTCCATCCGGCAACAAAGTCATTCTCATTGTAGTAGGGGGACATCAAATCATCGGAAATGGTAAGGGTAAGATATGATGAGTTAGATTTAAAAAGGTTTATTTCTTTTTGAATAAGGCTCGTGTCTTGGTCGGGAGTTGGTACTTCCTTGTTGCTGTCGGATTCCTTCTTTTTCCCATAAAACAAATAATCAAAGCTCGCTTCATGGGCATCCTCACCCAAGGATACAGAAAATAAGCTGGAAAAAAGATTGGAAAATAAAAGGGCCTTTTGGGCGGTGAGTTCTCGGTCTCCCAACTCTAAGGCTTTAAGGGTGTTCGCACTCATTCCTGTTTGTTCTGCAAACGCAAGTCGAGTGAGACCTGCCTTTTTCCTTAAGCTTTGGAGACGCTTGCCTCGTTCGATTAATGTCGTGTGTTTTACCATAAAATTACTCTGAATCTTGAGAGTTTTCTAAAGATATAAGGCTATGCAGCTTTTTAAAAATATCAACAGAAGCTGTGCCAAATATTACCATATCAGTTCTTTCAATTGTTTAAGGGCAAATTTCTACGCGCTTGCCGATAAATATTGTTTATCCCAGTTTCCCTTTTTAAGTACACCGTGGCTCAAGAATTACCTTCAGTGTGACCCATAACCCTAGTGATTTGGCCTTTCATTTGGGTTTCTTATAGCCAAAACCGCTGTAATGATACATCTTCCGAAAAGTCCTTGATTAAATCTTAACATAAAATTTCTACCTGTACCAATTTTTCTTTACTCAATTTTGGGCATTTAGGGTACAGAAGGGGGGAGTCATGGTTGAAGGACGTTTTATCTAATGTATTGAATTATCTATCTTAAATAGGAAAAAGGTCTCTTTAACAACCTTTTCTTTAGGGGGTAAAAAAAAATTTGAAATAAATATTGATACCTGTACCTATTTGAGTTATTATGGTTTAAGTACAGGTACCACAATGTTGATTTAGGGGGCCAGAACATGTTAAAGCTTATCGTTTCTAACACTGAGCTATGTACCAATACCCTTCCTCAAGCGTTAACACCGCCTGAGAATCTTGTAGGGTTCTCAGCAGAAGTTCGGGTAAAAGGTCCTTACTTGTATCTTATGTCAGCCCAAGACCCTTCCCATTATTTAAGTTGTGAGCTTGTTTTAGAAGTAGAAGAATCGCTCGATGAAGTCGCTGGGGCGGTTATCTGCCATTTTCCGAGCATTGAATCTGACCAACTTTGCAATTTTATCAATGATGATGAATGCCTTTATGGTATGGCCATGATTGAGTTCCAGATGAAGATTTTAGAACAATTGTTCCAATTTTGTGCAACTCATTATGCTTCCAAGCTCATTATTTATACAGATGATGCTCAAGCCAATGAGTTAGAGATTTATAGAGACTTCCTTAGTCATGAAGGCCAAGCCGTGACAGCGAAGGGAAGTCAAACAGAAATGATTATTTCTGTAGACCCAAAAACAATTGCAGATTGGGTCGCCTATAAGGATATGGTAACACTTAAGTTTCGCCAGACATTATGGCAAGATCAACGTTCGAACCCCACAATTAAGCAATATTTAAAAATTTATCCCTTTTAAAGGGAAATTGTGGAAGACGTAATCCTAAAAAAAGAGGCCTCCTTCTTTGAAGGCCCAATAATAATAAGGAGTCATAATCATGATTTGGATTTTTAGTTTAGACAAAGCCAGCGCCTGCGCTTGCGACAATTACAATGATCTTTTTCAGTATTTGTTAAAGAATGATAACCAATTTTCAGAAACGGATGTTGTCTCAGATATGGGGGCTGGCCAAATGAAACAGTGGTGTTTGACGTATTGCAAAGAACATAACTATGTTGTGATCGAAAACTTTGCTTCCCAAAAGCAACCTTACCTTCAAGACACGCCTCGGGATTATGGTTTGGCTGAGGTCACACCGGAACCTTTTTCTGAGTTGATCGTGAATTAAGCATTTGATTTATCTGAAAAAATATAATTTTCTTCCATCTTGAACCCTGCAAAGACTCTTGACCACCCTCTTCCTCATGGGATAACTATACCCATCATAGACCATTGTTTTGATTAAATTCCCATGAAACCGTATTTTTCAATTATTATTCCCACCTATAATCGTGCCAATCTATTGCACACGACCTTGGTCAGTATCCAACACCAAACCTGGTCCCATTGGGAGGTTCATGTCGTCGATGATGGGTCAATAGACCATACGAAGGATATTATGGAAGCCTTTCGATCCGATACCAGGTTCCATTATCATCTCCAGGATCACGGCGGACCTGCAGGGGCACGTAATTTAGGAATGGAGAAGGCAAAAGGGGATATTTTTACTTTTGTCGACAGCGATGACCCTTTGTATCCTCACTATTTAGAGGCTGGGATACAGTATCTCTTCAAGGATAATCAGAAATCCTTTGCTCTCAGTCACTGTGATTTTTTCTATGAGCTTTATGATCGGGAGGGCAGACTGCTAAAGCGAAAGTCCGCTTCTTCCGATCAACGGCTGGATGTGAGCTTGCAAGATGTTTACAACTGGAATGTTCGGCTGGCTATTGGAACGGGTTTGTTTTTAAAGCCTCAGAAATTTAAAGGAAAAGTCCAATGGAACCCAGATATTATCCCTGGGGATGATATTGAATTTATCATGCAATTAGCCTGTATTGATTCAGGTGGGTTTGTCTACATCCCAAAGGCCCTTTTCGAATATCGACAAAGGTATGGGGGTGATGGGTTGTGTTCTAATACGCCTTATGGACAGTGGGCAGAGATGTTTCAAAAAATTCATGATTTGCATAAGGATGATGTTCTTATGAAAGAACCCCAGGCGTATTTACGTCGCGTCGAAAAATATCGACGCCTCCAAAAACAATTTGACCAAAACGAGGTCGTGCCGCCCCACCTCAAATACTTTCCAGAGCATTGGGAGAAGTAAGGTTGTCACTTTGGTTACCACCTATTTTCATCAATTTCAAAGGCCATCTTTTCTGGTAGTTGTTGACGATAAAATCAACTTTCTTCTCTAAGAGAGCTTGGTCGTTCTGACGTGATTCAATCAGTTGAGCAACTTCGGATAACAACGGTTCGTTCACCAAATTATGTATAATGATGAAGTCATTAGCCACGGGTTTCCTCGGGTCATTGTAAATTCTGAGTTGTATATTGGAAAGATTGCCCTTCATTTCAAGGGCAATTCAAGATGCTAGTATATTAACCAGTTTTTAACGTTTATTCAAGGCAAGCGGGCAAATGTAAGGAAGTTTTGTGGCTATGTGAAGTTTTTTAGGGTTTTATGGAAATTTCGTTTGAAAGTGAGGAAGAGAGGGCCGCTTAAGCAGACACCCAATAAAATCTCTTACAGTATTGCCCAAAAAGCATAACATTTTGATATGGTACAAAAAAAACATCTTCATAATCTTTTTACCACTTGTCTGATATAAAAAATAATGTTGTCATAATACAAATGGCAGCAAATAGAGAAAATTTATCTTTTATTAAGGAAGATCGTCTTGAAGAACCGATATCTTTATTCTGCATTAGTTTCAGTGATTACTATTGCTGTAGCACAAGCGGACGGTGATTCTTCGGAAAGTGACCGAGAAAAATGTTATGGGGTTGCCAAAGCCGGAGATAATGATTGTGCGGGCTTTGATAGTCATGGGGAGAAGCAAGGCTGCCCAGGATGGACAACTCAGGATAATGACCCCTACGCCTGGTCGTATGTTCCGAAAGGAACCTGTAAAGGCTCACTTCATCCACCCCCGCGGGTCAAGTCGAAGGATAAAGATTAGGAAACAGAGTATAGACCAAAATAGAGGAGAGATGACATGACTTTTGTGGGATTGCCCCCTCGACAAGCCTCTGCTGGCATTGGTCTGCGTCATGCTCATTACGACCAATTCACAAAAGAAAAGCAGCCTGTTGCTTGGCTCGAAGTCCATGCTGAGAATTTCCTGAACTTTGATACGCCTGCATTCAAAATGCTGGAGCGCATTCGCCAGGATTATCCCTTGAGCTTACACGCGGTCAATTTATCGTTGGGGTCTAGTGATGGCATTGATGAGGACCATGTCAAGCGTGTGAAAGGGCTTATTGACCGCTTGAACCCTTTTATTGTTTCAGATCACTTGTCCTGGGGACGCATCGACGGGTATTACTTGAACGACCTCCTCCCTATACCCTATACAAAAGAATCTCTGGATGTGTTTGATTCAAACATTTCACGTATTCAAGATCTATTGGAGCGCTCCTTGTTGATTGAAAACCCTTCCTCATACTTGCAATTTAAGGCTAGCGAGATTGAAGAAGCCGATTTTCTCACCACCCTCGTGAATCGGACGGGGTCTAGTATTCTCTTAGATGTTAACAATATCTACGTATCCTGTTGCAATCATGGATGGGATGCAGAAGCTTATCTGAATGCAATCCCAGCGGCCCTTGTCAAAGAAATTCATCTTGCAGGTCACACGCTCCAAGGATCTATCCGGATTGACGATCACGGCTCTAAGGTGTGCCATGAGGTGTGGGAGCTGTATCAAAAAGCACTGACAGCCTATGGTCCAGTCCCAACCCTGATCGAGTGGGATACGAAAGTGCCAGAATTGGGTATCTTGTTAGCTGAAGCCTCTAAGGCTCAAAACCTCCTCGATAGCCTTCGCGTCCCTTCAAACTCACCAAGGAAGCAATCTCATGTCAGCTTTGGCTAAAATACAAAAGGATTTTTGCAAGTCCATACGGGGACATGGGGACCAGGAATTTTTGTCTCACATGACACAGACGAGCCTGCCAAAAGAAGAATTGTTGGACATCCACCATAACAATATTTTCTCCGTTCATATTCGTTCTCTACGTAATGATTTTCCGATGGTTTTTTCAATGATGGGGGAGCTTATGGCACGTCCCATGGCCCAGGGGTATGTGGAAGCCAATTTCCCTTGTACGGCGAGTCTCGAAGAGTGGGGTGCTGGATTTTCGAGCTTTATTCAACGCTATGAATTGGCCGCTTCTTGGCCGTATTTGGCTGAGATTGCATCCTATGAATGGGCAAAACATAAGGCTTATTGTTCGCCGGAAGAACCCTTGTTAACAGCTGAAGACATGAAGAAATTCATTGAACCGGGGAAAGAGGAGGTTGTTTTCTCTTTTCAAAAATCTTGTCAATTGATGGCATTTTCTCATCCCTTAGAAGACATCATTTCTTCACATCAAGAAGGAAAAGCCCCTCCTGAAACGCAAACCTCTTCCTACGCTCTTCTCGTAAAGCACGAAGGTTTCATAAAAGTGTTTTGGTTAACGCCGTCTTTGTTTGTATTTGTGAATCGACTAAAAGAGGGCCAAGATGTTGATGTTGCCTTTGCAGCAGCACAGGTGCTTGACGCAGAGTTTAATGCCAGTCAAGCATTTAACTTCCTTCTAACCAATCCGCTATTACATCGATAAGGAGTGCCAAATGCGTCGCCTTGTGGCATTCCTAACACGTTTATTTAATCGGCTGGATGTTTATCTTTTTCCCTTACTCCTCCTTGCGATGCGCATTTGGATAGCTCATATATTTTGGAAGTCTGGATACCATAAGATTAGACATTGGGGGGCAACTATCAGCTTGTTTAAATATGAATATAAAGTTCCCTTGATTAACCCAGAAATTGCTGCTTATTTAACGACAACCTTTGAATTGGTTTGTCCTGTTTTGCTTGTTTTTGGCTTGATGACCCGCATTGCGACGCTTCCGTTAATTGTTATGACGGCTGTGATGCAGTTTACTTACATTTCTCTAGAGGCGCATTTGTTTTGGACTTTTATATTAGGAACACTTCTCCTCAAAGGGGCAGGCCCCCTTTCTCTCGATGACCTTATTTTTAGACGCGCGAGGTCTAGGGTAAAGGTAATGGGGGTTTGACCATTCTTGGTGCAGGGCCCCTGTCCTTTGTTTATCTTGAAGACTCAATTTCAGAATTTCCTTTAAAAATAAACTAAAAATAAATGATTGGTCGCCTAAACTAGAATCAGCATGGAATTTTGGTATTTGTTCAAGGGCAGACAATGCGAACCATGGAAACCTATTTGCCACCGAATCGATTGTTGTCAACGCGAGCGATTGCTATGCCAGCAGACACAAACCCAAGTGGGGATATTTTTGGGGGGTGGTTGGTTTGTCAAATGGACTTAGCCGGGGGCAATGTTGCTTCTGTGCGCACCAAGGGCCGTGTTGTCACCGTTGCTATCGATGCTCTTGTCTTTCATAAACCCGTATTTGTCGGCGATGAAGTGAGCTGCTATGCGGAAGTGATACGTCTCGGTCACACATCTCTTACCCTCCATATTGAAGCCTGGGTGCGGCGCGCCTTAACAGATGAGGTGATCAAAGTCACAGAAGGCACGTTTACGTTTGTTGCGATTGACGAAGACCATAAACCCCGTGAGTACCCAAGGGACAAAGAGGCTTGACCCTGTCTTTTCTTCCCGTTCCGTCATCATTATGATTTCCCTGGATTCCTAGTTTATCATTGCACTTTGGCTTGCTATACTCAACTTTGTTGAAGCACTGCTTCATATGAGAACAAAATATTGAGGAGTCGGGGAAATCACCGTTCAGAAAAATCAAGGAGAGACTGTTGCATACCCTGGTTTGTGGTACCAGAAAGCTTCTGCATGGGTATTTTCTCCCGGATTTTGGCTCTTAATATGTCTTCCCTTGATGGGGGGGTGCTCTTGGTTTTTTGAATCTGATAAGATGGAAATTGAAGAAAAAGTCGCTCTTGATTTGCCCAGTATTCCCTACAAAACAACGATAAAATCAAAGGTTCCAGAAAACGTGAACTCAGAGTTGGAAACTCATTTAAAAGAAGTTTCTCTTCTCATCAAATTAGAGTCTCGCCCCCCCACAAGTCTTCATGCCCTTTACCATCGGATTCGAAATGATGGGGAGCGCCTCAAACAAGCTTTGTTCGAAAGGGGGTATTTTGATGGGGAAGTTGACTTTGTTGTCCAGGAAAAAGCTGATCCTGTAATTGTAACTGTGACTTATGCAACGGGGAAGCGTTACCAAATTTCGGGCCTTACGGTGACCGCTAAGGAAGACAGGGCCGATCCCCTGCAACTCATTCCGAGCAAGGTATCTAAAACCCTTCAACTTCATGAAGGGGACGAAGTAGATTTGGTACGCATTAAAGAGGCAAATCAACGGCTTGCTAAGTACTTGCGAGATCATGGTTATCCATTTGCAGAGATGGATGGGCCTGAAGGACAAATAGACCGACAGAAGAAAAGTCTACATATTGTTTTTCGCGCGAATCCTGGACATACCAGCCGCTATGGAAAAACAGAGATCACAGGATTAAAGAATCTTGACCCGCAATTCGTTCGTAACCGCCTCGTTTGGAAAGAGGGGGCGCAGTTTGATGAACGCGAGCTGGAAAAGACACGTCGTAAATTGATGGGAACAGGTTTGTTTTCTGGGATTGAAATTAAGCCAGATGAAAGTGCGCAAGACTCAGAAGTTGTACCATTGACCGTGAATTTAGCAGAAGGCCCCCCGCGGACAATAGGGGCCGGCGTCCGATATGCAACAACGGAAGGCTTTGGAGGACAAGTTTTTTGGTCTCATCGCAACATCTTTGGCTCTGGAGAAAATCTAGGATTGATGATCAAAGCTTCCCCGCGATTGAGTAAGGCCAAGATTGATTTCGATATCCCGGATTTTTTTGCCGCTGAGCAATTTTTGCGTAATGAAATCGGGGCAACCCGAGAGGTAAATCGGGCGTATGAAAGCCGATCTCTTGATATTGGAACGCGTCTAGAGCATCCCTTTTCTGATACCATTAAAGGCATGGTTGGCGTCACAGGAGAGACCGGAAAAGTCAAGCGTGCGGGGGTCCGTTACCTTAATCAGTTGATCGGTTTTCCTCTTGAGCTCCAAATGGATGGGAGCAATGATTTGATTGATCCAACTAAGGGGGGGCGTTTTAGCGCCTACGTAACGCCTTACATTGGGAAGTCTGGGATGGACTCACGCCTCATGATTTCAAGTGCAAAGGGCAGTTATTATTTAAGAATCATCAAACCAGACACAGTCATACTCGCTGGGTGGGTCCATGGGGGAACGGTTGCTGTGAGTTCTTTGGACAATTTAGCACCGAATAAGCGATTTTATGCAGGTGGCGCAGGTTCAGTGCGGGCCTATGGGTATAAGCTGTTAGGACCGCTGGATACGAGTCGCATTCCCATTGGTGGACGGTCGGTCTTGGAATATGGCCTCGAGGGGAGATTTAAGGTCACAGACACCATTGGTTTCGTGGTTTTTGCAGAAGCCGGGAGCGTTTCTTCCAATGCAACTCCCGATGTATCAAGTCAAGGGCGTCTTTGGGGTGTGGGAGCCGGTATTCGGTACTATACAGGCATTGGCCCTATTCGATTTGACATCGCAACGCCGATGAAGCGTCGTCGGGATGGGTCAACCAAGCCCATAGATTCTGCATATCAATTCTATTTAAGTGTAGGGCAAGCATTTTAAGATGAAGTTTTGGGGATGGTTTTTTAGAATGTTTCTCGCGGTCTTAGGCATAAGCTTATTTCTGCTCCAATCCCAATTTGCCAAAAAATCTATTTTGGGATTCATCGTGAATCAGCCTGTGAAAGACTCCCCCTATACTATCGAAGTTGAGGGGATTCGTGGGTTGTTTCCGTTTCAATTTTCAGTGGCTTCTTTAGAATTCAAGGACGGGGAAGAGCGCCTCGCGATGGTTTCCGATCTTTCCGTGGTTTGGTTGATGCCGTCATTGATGACCAAAGAGATTAAAGTGACGTTGACAAGAGGCAATGAGCTTGCCGGTGATCTGACTTACGTTATTGGCAAACATGCCTTATTTGCGAATCTGCAAGGTGATGGGCTACCTCTTGGACCGTATGGAGTAATCACCTCCCTTAACGTCGACTTCCCTACTCTTGATTTATTAAAAGGCCACATCACTGCAATCTTCCATGATGGACAAGAATCAGTGACCTTAACCTTGCTCCTTGAGGAGCTTGATGCCCAACGCTTACAGATCAGTAAGATTCATTTGGTAGGTAAGGATATTCAGGGGCAAGGCCAGGTCATGTTGTTTCCAAAACAAAGCCGTTGGGAAGGGGAAGCTGAACTTCACACGGCCAACTTGGCTCCCTATGACAGGTGGGTTCAAAAAGGTCTGCAAGGGGCAGCCACACTAAAATATCAACAAACCCTAAAAGGGGAAGGGAATTTAGACTTAACTCTTGAGGGATTTCACTATGGGACGTTTGGGGCAAAATCCTTGAAAGCTCATGGGGAAATGGATTCACAAAAGCATCTTAAAGTGTCGATGGAGGCGAAAGATGCCGTTGTGAATGCTATTCCTATGACGACAATAACATCGACGGGTACCATTGATAAAGTCAAAGCTACATTTGAAGTGATAGGCCGGGGCCAACAAAATATTTCCTTATTGACGCAAGGCGTTGTGAATTATGCCACACTTGATTCACCACACACAAAGATCACCTTGAACAGGGCGGAGTTAACCCATCCCATACACCAATTCTCCTTGAAGCAACCAGCAACTTTTGTTTGGGGAGATGGTATCTTAAAGACCCAGAAAGTTTGGTTAACCACATCCGATGGCGTTATCACCCTTCAAGACTTGATTTTAGGGGACCAACTTTCGGGGGATATTTCCATTGAAAAGCTCCCTTTGACTCTTCTTCGGGTGATCGATCCACAGTGGATTGCTACCGGCAGTTTGTCCGGTAAGGGCGCTCTAAAAGGGACTATGGATGCCCCTGATATTGCACTTTCCTTGGAGGGAAAATCGCTACAATGGGGCCTGCCAACGAAGTCTCGAAAGGGCGTGCCCAATCGTACATTTGCTATAGATATAATGAGCACCTTCCGATTGGTCCAAGGCTTTTTAAGCTGGCAAGTTAAGGTCATTAGTGGCCGAATGCTCTCGCTCATTTGCGAAGGTAAGCTGTCTGTCGATCAATGGTTTCCGACGGCGACAAGTACTCTTGAATCTACGCTCAAAGGCCAAGGGGATGTAGGGCTAATCTCTTTATTTCTACCTTTTGAAGACCTTATCCAAGGACATGCCGTCCTCGATTTACTGGCCAAAGGTAAAATCAAAGAGCCGGTTATTCAAGGTCAGATATCGGTTGTGAATGGGCTCTATGAGAACGCAGCTTTTGGGACCTTGATTAAAAATATCAAAATCCAAGGCAGTGCTTCAGGGGATACTGTGACGGTCTCAAGCATAACGGGCCAAGACAATTCAAAGGGGCGCGTGAACGGGCAGTGTCGTGTAAAATTTACCACACTTCTGAATCCAGATATCGATCTTCAGCTAAATCTCGATCAGCTCATTGTTGTTCAAAATGATGAGCTATCCGGCAAAGCGAGTGGTGTGTTGAATTTGCGGGGATTCATTTGGGGTGATGAGCACACAAAGGCCAAGATAACGGGTGATGTTGTCGTTAAACCTTTTGAGGTGCGTCTTGATGAACATGATGAAAAAATCGTGACGATTAAATTGCTTGAGAAAAAACGCAATGGGACATTCCAAACCGCCTTTGAACATCAAAAGCAGGCGCAAGTTGTCAAAGGATCGTCCTTTTTGCCCTTAGATATTAAGCTGAGTTCGCCGGGACAAATTTTTATTCGAGGATATGGATTTGATGCCCAATGGAAAGGGGAAATGCGGGCGCTTGGGACGATTACTGAGCCAAGGTTGGTTGGAGAAATTGAATTGGTTAGGGGTAAATTTGACTTAGCTGGAAAACCGCTTAAATTATCTGAAGGGCGGATTACCTTTTCCCCAGAGCCGAAAAACGACCCAATATTGTCTATTGTGGGAACGCGGGACGTAGGTGAAATGACAGCGACCATGCGAATAGAAGGACAAGCCTCTAACCCCAAAATTACGTTTTCTTCATCCCCAGCGTTGCCTCAAGAAGAAATACTAGCGCGGCTTTTATTTGCTAAGGGCATCGAGAGTATGTCTGTAACTCAAAGCCTTCTCTTGGCTAATGCGTTAAATACATTTAAGGGTAAAAATAATTTGAATTTCACGGAGAAAGTTCGCTCCGCCTTTGGTTTGGATATTCTCGAATTTAAAGAACGAAAGAATCCTGATGATGATGAATTTAAATCCGCCACGCAGTTGGTAAGCGTGGGCAAACAAATTACGGATAAAGTTTATCTCTCTTTAGATCAATCTGTGAGTGGTGAGGGCGGAACTACGGCCATTATTCAGTATGATGTGACGCCAACGTTAAAAATAGAAGCAGGCGTTGGGGGGGAGAAAAACTCTAACCTCGGTTTTGCGTGGGTGAAGAAGTATTAGGGGGCGTGGGCATAAGGCAGAAGAATATTTTTATTAATCAATTAGTTATGTCATTGTGAGGAGCGAATGCGACGTGGCAGTCTATGTATTCTAATAATCTTGCAACAAAGAATATGTTGAAAATTTCAAATACATGGATTGCCGCGTCCCGCCAGCCCTTGCGTGCTGGCGCTCCTCGCAATGACATAGTTACTTTTATGATATGAAATATGTTCCCAGGACCTGCTTCAACAAATCCTCTAACGCGGTTCGAGGTTGGAATTTCATTCCAATGGGAAGAGTGAGAACTTCTGCACGACAGGGGGCAGGGATGCGCAACATATCCTTTTCGGTCGTGATGAGGGATGCTCGTTCGACGCGGGCGCGCATTCTGAGTTTGCGCAAATCTTCTTCCGTGTAGGGATGGTGGTCAGGGAAAGTAACGAATCCTTTCACGTTATATCCAGCCGTTTGAAGTGTTTGGCGAAACTTATCTGGGTATCCGATGCCAGCGAAACCTATGACAGCGATTGGTTCTAGGTCAAGAGGCACGATTTTAGCGCGAATGAGGGGACAGGGAAGAGGGGATAAAGTAGCTGGCAAGGGGTCTTTATCGTCGCTGACAAAAACAAGGGCGGAAGTATTCTTTAACCCAGACGAAATGGATTGTCGCAACGGGCCAGCTGGGAAAATGCATCCGTTCCCAAACCCTTGGGAAGCATTCACAACAACAATTTGGACGTCTTTGTGTATGGTGTGATTTTGATGAGCATCGTCGAGGAGGAGTATATCTGCTCCGGCCTTTATGGCAAGATCAACGGCGGCACGTCGATTCCGGGAGACCCATGTGGGCGCGACCTTTGCCAATAGCAAAGGTTCATCACCGACTTGTTGGAAAATGTGGTGATCAAGGTCTACTTGGAGAGGTCCGGAAAGGGATCCGCCATATCCTCGGCTGATGATGTGGGGAGTGTGGCCCATGGTTTGGAGCTTTTTCGCAACCGCAATGGTCAGGGGTGTTTTTCCAGCGCCGCCTAACACGAAATTTCCAATGGAAATGACCGGGACAGAAGCTCGATAGGGTTTCGAGAGACTTTGATGAATGAATGTTGCCCCCCTATAAAACCAGCTCAAGGGCGCCA
>JAIESE010000026.1 GCA_019746225.1 Alphaproteobacteria bacterium
TAGTGCGAGCGGACTGGAAACAATTGATCCAAGATTTGGTGTCCGAAATTCAAGAGATGGACACCACCTTAAGTTTGGCAGAACAGCTCAATGAGATTTTAGGGACCCTTGCGTGCCATAATAGTGTGCGGGCGGGGCGCCAACTCTCCATCGAAGAAATGAATGCACTTCTTCGTCAAATGGAGGCCACGCCCTACTCCGGCCAATGCAACCATGGTCGACCAACTTACGTCAAACTCCACCGTGCGGATATTGAAAAACTTTTTGGTCGGCGATAGTTGCAGCAAGAAGTTAGGAATATTCAAGAGATAGCCATAAATAATCCTAATTTCTTTATATTCTAACTCTGTTTTCCCCTGAAGATGTCCCTTAACACCTACTTGTAGAGTTAAACTTGAAAGAAGACTCTTGATACTTGTCCAGGCTCACCTTTTTCCCGACTTATTGGAATAACAATAATGGTCAGATCAAGGGGATATAATCTTTAGTTTTTGAATGCGCGCTTTTGTCGCGAAATCATTTGACTGAAGTTTTTTCGTAAATTTTTCAAAGCGTTACACTCTCTTCCCTATAACTCTAAATAATAATATTGCGTTTTAGATAAGCTCGATTTAAAAATTTGCCTTGCAACCATTTGTATGGTTCAGTTACAAAGTGTTAGGGGCTATGGATAATAAAAAAAATAAGAAATTAGCCCCGTATACCTCTCCTCTAAATAATAATGAAAAAAAATATTTTTTCTGAGGCTTCTAGAAATAGTGGGCCTTTCTTTTTGTTCACATGTATACTCATTGTGAAAGGATGAGTGTCCCTATGAAACCAACTAATTCTCAACATACGTCTCTCCACACCCCCCCCAAAAATGACATACCTGCTCCCATCAATGACACCCTCAAATCTATGATTCGGGTCAATCAGGCGGGCGAATATGGAGCCACCCGCATCTATGCAGGGCAATTGGCAATCCTAAAGGGAACTCCAGTTGGCGAGACGTTGACGGAAATGGCTACCCAAGAAAAAGAGCATCTTCAAAAATTTAATCGGATGATCATTGAGCACCAAGTACGTCCCACCCTCTTGCAGCCTCTGTGGCATGTGGGCGGCTATGCTTTGGGCATGCTGACCGCCATGATGGGGGAGAAAGCCGCACACGCCTGCACGATTGCTGTTGAAGAAGTCATCGATGAGCATTATCAGGGACAGCTAGAAGAACTGAACGCCTCACCTGCATCTTCTTCGCATGCCCCTTTGGCGAACCTCATTGAAGCGTGTCGGCAAGATGAACTGGCCCACAAAGAAACCGCCATTGAACTCGGCGGGCGCGATGCCCCCGCTTATGAGCTTTTAACGACGGCCGTGAAAACAATCTCCCGAACCGCGATCTGGCTTTCATCGCGGATTTAGGGCGTTCCTCCTTAAAGGAGCTTTGTTGAATAATTGCCTAATTTAATGCCTCTTTATACTATGCAAATGAAAATAATCGTCGTCATTGCGAGGCGTTAAGCCGTAGAGATTAGCGGAGGCAAACGAGGTGGCAATCCATGCATTTGATTCTTCGAGGTATTCTATGTGGACGAAGGGATAGAATACATGGATTGCCACGTCGCATTCGCTCCTCGCAATGACTACTGACTCCCCACAGGGTCTTTCAAACGGGGATGCGCCTCATCCATAAGAGCATCAACCCAGCTGTCGCAGGATTCTTTGTCTTTATAATAGAGACATTCTTTCAAACCAAACTTCGCAGAAGGCCCTTTGGGTAAGGGCTGACCAAGCCCGCCAATCTTGAAAGCCTCGTTATCATAACTCCCGGGGTCCCCCTTCTCGTCCACCAAAACCGCTTTTGAGGAATGGGGAGCGGACCTTCTGTTCTTAGGAAACCCATCCCGCTTGAGGCGAATCACACACGCCGGCTGGGCGTGATTCTGGCATATTTCCTGATGAGCTACTCCCCTTTCATGAGGATCTTGCGTCGTCGTGTTGTCTGTTTTTAAATACCTTAAAGAAGCAGCTAATGGATTCTCAGCAAGAGGCCTTACCACACAGGTATATCCGAGTGTCTTTAACTGTTTTAAAATTTCTTGATGGCTCAATGCTTTGGTATTGAGTTGTTTCAGACTGTTACACAAAGCCCCATTTTCAACTTGTTCGATTTTTTTCTTAATGGGGGGATTGTTTGCCAAATATCCCTTATCCCAAGCGCTTTCAGAGGATATGGCAGAAACGGAAAGCTGTTTTATCACCAATTCTTGAGGGGATAACTGAGTCTGTGAAAAATAGTGCTGATAAATCCCAAGACCTACGATCGTCGGAATAAGGAACAACCAGAGATATCGGTTTGATTTGAGTTTCATAAAGACTCCCCTAGAATTTTCCTTATCTTCTACCTCTACATCAGAAAGCTTCCTTTCACAATTCCATTTTCTGGACTATCAACGCCACCACGACCTCATCTTCATTGACGTCCCGGCCAAAATCATGCTTTATAGGGAGCAGTTACATTTATCAACCATATAGGTTCCTTGTTTATGACCGAAACATTGCCTGCGGTTCCCCCGATTGCTCCGTCTCTGTCGCGCCTTCCTAGCCATGTTGCCATAATAATGGATGGCAATGGACGTTGGGCAGACCAAAATAAGGTTTCGACGATTTCTGGCCACCGGATAGGAGCAGAAGCCACTCGCAAAATCGTCCGTCATGCGGCAACTCGAGGCATCAAATACCTTACGCTTTATGCGTTTTCTTCTGAGAATTGGTTGCGTCCGAAAGGTTGGGTTGAAGAACTTATGGGATTGCTGCGATACAATCTCAAAAACCAAATTCAAGAATTAGCCGACAATGGGGTTTGCTTGAAAGTGATCGGGGATCGCACAAGACTGCCTCCCGACATTGTTTCTCTTATTGAAGAAAGCGAAGCCAAAACATCTCAAAACAATCAAATCACGCTTATTATGGCCTTAAGTTATGGGGGGCGAGACGAGATCCTCTTCGCCACCAAGAAAATTGCCGAACAAGTCAAAGAGGGCTCATTATCTATAGAGGACATTACTCCAGACACCTTTAGTCAGAACCTATACACAACTGGCATTCCAGACCCAGATCTCCTTATCCGAACAAGTGGTGAGAAAAGGGTCAGCAATTTCCTCCTCTGGCAAATGGCTTATACTGAGTTTGTCTTCTCTCCAACCCTCTGGCCTGACTTTTCACCAGACGATTTTGACCAAGCCCTTGAAACCTTCCAACAGAGAGAGCGTCGTTATGGTGCCGTTATCGCGTCCAAAAAGTAGTTTCGAAGACAGTAATTTTGGTAAACGTATTTTATCAGCCGCCATTGCAGGCCCCATCGCTTTGGGAGCTGTGATCTTGGGAACTCCTTATGTTGATATAATATCCATTGTTCTTTTGGGAATCCTTTTGTGGGAGTGGTCAAAAATGTCAGGCCTTCCCTGGTCTCACCCCATGAATGGCGTTGTAATCGTGCTGCTTGGCTCCCTTATGTTCGGGCCTGGCACGTTTCTGCCGGCCTTCTGCATTGTTTCTGCCGGCATATTGTATACCATTTATTACCATCACCAAATTGGGGCACGTCTTACCCCTTCCTTGATTTTATTCTCCGGTCCTTTATATGTTGGACTTGGAATGGCCGCAATTTTGAGCCTGGCCAAGTTTAACCCCCTTCTCTTGTTATGGGCTTTAATGATTGTTTGGGCAACCGATACAGGTGCTTTTGCTGTTGGCAGCCTTGTTGGGGGGCCAAAATTGGCACCCCGAATTAGCCCCCACAAAACCTGGGCCGGGCTCATCGGTGGCTCTATTATTGGATCAGCCCTGGGGTTCATCATTGCTCCCTATTGCCAAGTTGGCATCGAAAACCCAGTCTTTCTCATTTGTTTAACAATCGTTGTTACACTTGTTGGACATACAGGAGATCTTCTGGAGTCTGCTGCGAAACGGCTGTTTAAAGTTAAAGATTCAAGCCACATCATTCCAGGACATGGTGGTCTTCTCGACCGAATTGATAGTTTGTTGCTGGTCGCGCTCTTTCTGATCATGCTTAAATTTTTCAAAATATTCTAAGGTAAATTGATGTCCCGTTCTGTTACCATTCTCGGAAGCACTGGTTCTATTGGAAGAAGTACCATCGACCTTCTTCTCAAAAATCCGGAAGCATTTGCGGTCGAGGCTCTGGTTGCAAAAAAAGATGTCGCAACTTTAGCCACACAAGCATTAGCGCTGAATGCTAAAATGGCCGTCGTCGAAGATGACTCTTATTATAGTCACTTGAAGGAAGCCTTAGCAGGAACAGGGATTACTGTGGCTGCAGGAATGTCTGGTGTTATTGAAGCTGCTCAAGCGCCTGCTGAATGGGTTATGTCTGCAATCGTTGGTATCGCTGGATTACGCCCCACTTATGCCGCCATTGAACGCGGAGCAATCATCGCCTTGGCCAATAAGGAATCCATGATATCTGCAGGACCTGTTGTTTTAGAAGCTTTGAAAAAATATAAGGCAACCCTTTTGCCCGTGGATTCAGAACACAACGCCATATTTCAAGTATTCCAAGAATCCCACCGGGCGCATGTTGAGAAGCTCATCCTCACCGCATCGGGAGGTCCCTTTCGAACTTTTTCTCCTCAAGAAATGACTCATATCACCCCAGAACAAGCCTTAAAGCATCCGAATTGGTCCATGGGGCCAAAGGTCACGATTGATTCTTCTAATTTAATGAATAAGGGATTGGAGATGATTGAGGCTGCTTATCTTTTTGGTTTCCCAGAAGATCAAATTGACATCCTTATCCATCCTCAGTCTATTGTTCACTCTTTGGTTGCCTATCGGGACGGATCCGTCTTGGCTCAGCTGGGTATTCACGATATGCGCGTCCCCATTGCGTACACATTAGCTTGGCCTGCCCGCATGGAAACGGACTTACCCCGTCTCGATCTGTGTGCCATCCGTCAACTGACTTTTGAGGCCCCTGATGCGAAGAAGTTCCCAGCGATATCTCTTGCCAGGAATGTTCTCAAAATGGGCAAAAATCGCCCAACGATCTTAAATGCTGCCAATGAAATTGCCGTTCAAGCTTTTTTGGATAAGAAGATTTCTTATCTTGATATTGTTTCGACCTGTAGTGATGTCCTGGATCAAATATGCGAATCGACTGCCGTCTCAATTGAAGATATTTTGCTGATAGATCAACAAGCTCGGCATGTGGCCGAAAAAGTTATTCACAAAAAAATGACATCTTAGTGCTTTTGCGGATTTTCATAATGATCATAATCAGCTAAGGTTGCAAATATTCGAACTTTTATGAAACGAGGTTTACGCTCATGGCTTCCCTGATCCCCTCTTCCCTGATCAACTTTGCGGAACATGTAATTCCTTTCCTCATCGTTTTAACCATCCTTGTTTTTGTTCACGAACTTGGCCATTACCTCGTCGCTCGCTATAATAAAGTGAAGATCGAGGTTTTTTCTATTGGGTTTGGCCCTGAATTATTTGGTTGGAATGACAAGGCTAGAACGCGTTGGAAAGTAAGCATGATTCCTTTAGGGGGATACGTGAAATTCTTTGGGGATGCGGACGCCAGCAGCCGGCCCGATACTGAGTCCCTAGAGAGCATGAGTGCTGAAGATAAATCCAGCACCCTTCACAGCAAGCCTGTTGGCCAACGCATGGCTGTGAGCGCCGCAGGCCCATTTGCAAACTTCTTGTTTGCCATTGTGGTTCTTGCAGGATTGTATATGGTAAAAGGGGAACCCTTCATTCCAGCCACCGTTGGAGCTGTTGCTCCTGGCAAGCTTGCAGAAAAAGCAGGACTTAAAGAAGGCGACAAAATTCTAAAACTAAACGATGTGTCTGTTTCAGACTTTCATGCTTTACGAAAAGTGATTGTCAACAATAAAGGGAAAGAGGTTGATATTCGCATTTCACGTGACAACCAAGAGCAAGTCATACATGTAAAAATGGTTGAAACAGTTAATGGTGTAGAAAAACCCGTTGGGGTTTTAGGTATCGGCCCTACGCTTCCCGAATATCGTGACGTAAACCCCCTTAGCGCAATTACTCATGCCGTTGGCACAACCTGGACCGCAAGCGTTGATACATTGATCGGTATTGGCCAAATGATTTCAGGAAAGCGTTCCGCTGACGAAATGGGTGGTATACTCATGATCGGAGATTTGGCAGGCAAAAGCGCCAAAGGCGGTGTTGCGGCTCTTCTCGTCTTTATGGCCTTTTTATCTATCAATCTCGGCCTCATTAATTTGCTCCCCATTCCTGTTCTCGATGGAGGGCACATATTGTTCTATGGTATTGAAGCTATTGTTGGCAAACCTGTCCCGGAAAAGATCCAAGAATATGCTTTTATGGTTGGGTTAGCGATTGTTGTCAGTGTCATGCTTTTGACCACATGGAATGATGTCGTCCGTTTTATTTTGAACTAAAGGGTATATAAAATGTTTTCAAGAAAAAGAATTATAAAGTTATTCGCTGTTAGCAGTCTAATTTGCGCAACTCTTACAATGGCTGTCTTTGCAGACACAATTCAGTCAATACAGGTCACTGGCAACAAGCGTATTGAGGCTGAAACGGTTAAGTCAAATCTTTCCCTTAAAGTTGGTGATTCGTTTGATGACATCCAGCTCAATCAAGCCTTGAAGGATCTTTTCGCGACAGGCTTCTTTGCCGACGTTAAAATACACCGCTCTGGCAGTGGGCTCGTCGTTGAAGTTATTGAAAATAGTTTAATAAATCGCATTTCCTTTGAAGGCAATTCAAAATTAAAAGATGATAAGTTAACCGAAGAAATTCAGCTGCGTCCAAGAGAAGTGCTATCCCGCACAAAGATTCAAGCAGCTCAACAGCGTATTCTTGAGATTTATCGTCGGATGGGGCGTTTTGATGCCACCGTTGAGCCCAAAGTGATTCGTCTTGAGGAAAATAGAGTCGACTTGGTTTTTGAAATTAATGAAGGAGAAGTTACTTACGTTCGCAAAATTAATTTCATTGGAAACAAACATTTTACGTCCTCTCGACTCGAAGAACAACTGTACACAAAACGCAAGCACTGGTACCGTCTCTGGGCAAGCGATGACACTTTTGATCAAGATCGCTTTACAGCAGATCAACAAAACCTACAACAATACTATTTTGACATGGGATACCCAGATTTCCGCCTCGTGTCAGCGGTTGCTGAATTGAGTCCTGACCATAGAGATTTTTACTTAACCTTTACCGTAGATGAAGGAGAAAAGTATACCTTTGGAAAGGTTGAAATTGTTTCCCATTTGAAGCAAGTCAATGCAAATGATCTGAAATGCTATATCGATATTCAAACTGGGGATCAGTTTTCACGCAAACAAATTGAACGAAACGTGACAACATTAAACACCCATGTTGGAACCTATGGCTACGCTTTTGCCGACATTCAACCTCGAATTGAAAAAAACAGAGAAAAGAAAACAGTCGATTTAATTTTTGAAGTCAAAGAAGGCCCGCGTGTCTATATTGAACGGATTGATATCCTTGGTAATGACCGTACTCAAGATGAAGTCGTCCGCCGTGAACTTAATATGCTGGAAGGGGACGCTTATAACACAACAAAAATAAAGCGTGCTGAAAAGAATCTTAAGGATCTAGGCTACTTTAAGAAGTCAGAGATCGTAACAGAGCAAGGTACGGCTAATGACAAAGCTCGGCTACTTGTAAAACTGGAAGAACAGCCAACCGGTGAAATGGGCGTCGCAGCCGGTTTTTCCACCCTAGATGGTATATTAGGGAACATTAAATTCGCTGAGAGAAACTTCATGGGAACTGGCCGCATTGTTCATGCCAGTGTCACCATTGCCCGCCGCAACCAAGAATATGATATTGGTATTACAGACCCTTACTTCTTAGGGTATAATCTTGAGGCTGGGTTAGATATCTTCCGGGTTCGCTCTACACGATTAGAACACTTTATCTCCGCATCGAATGGTATTACACCTCACATTGCGTACGTTATCACCGAGAACTTGTCACAAACTCTGACTTACGTATTAAAAGATGACCATGTCAGCCACGTTACACCAGATGCCTCGATCTTTATTAAACAACAAGCTGGTAAATTCTTAACTTCAGCCGTTGGTCAATCCTTGCTCTATGATCGTCGGGATAGTCGAATCGACCCAACCTCAGGCTATTTTATTTCCCTAAGCAACCAATATGCAGGTTTGGGTGGCAAGGTGAATTATCTAAGAAATACCCTCACGGCTTCTTTGTTTTATTCTCCTGTTGAGGAAATTGTCTTGAATGTCCGGGGCTCTGCTGGAGATATTGAAAAAGTTGGCAAAAAAATAATCCGTATCGTTGATAGTATCATGCTTGGAGCCGATTCGTTCCGTGGATTTGAGTTTGGAGGTATAGGCCCACGTGACCGGATAACGGGCGACCCTCTGGGTGGTACGCGCTTCTGGACGGGAACAGTTGAGATGCTATTCCCCATTGGACTGCCAAATGAATTTGGTGTTAAAGGAGCGGTCTTTAGTGACTTTGGTACTACATGGAAGCCCGGTGCATCAGGCCCACAAATCATCGATAACCGCTCAATTCGTGCCTCTGTCGGTATTGGCTTGTCTTGGACATCACCATTCGGGCCTTTGAAAATTGACTACGCAATACCAGTAAGGAAGCAGAAATTTGACCAAACACAACGCTTCTTGTTCGGCTTCAGCTCACGCTGGTAAAAAGGATTATTGGTCTTGAAGGAGGGCGGATGATAAGGGGGAAATATAGGTTGTGGGGACTCATTTGTCTTGGCCTTGTGGGGGCAATAGCCTTGAGCACCTACCATAACCTTTATGCCCCTTTGCCCTTCTTGCGTCCCTCCCCCAAGCAACCCACTGTTCTCGTGTCTATGGGTGTTGTAGACATTAACCGATTTAAGAAAAATTCAAAAGTTTTTCAGAAATTTCAGTCAGTTGTGGAAAGCTTAAATGAATCTGTTCATAAGGAAATATTCGAGAAAGAAACAAAACTTCGCAGCGAATATGAACAATTTAAAAAGCAAGAAGATGAAACGAAAGAACCCACCCAAGAAACTTTAAAGCAAAGGTTGGATCTTGATAAAAAGCATGCTTCCCTAGAGAAAATATTTCGCGTCCGCAAAGAAGAAATTGACAGTGTGTTAAGCAACGGCCTTACCACCATAAAACAAACTCTTAAAGAAATCGTTGATGACCTTGGCAAATCCTACGGATTAAATATTATTTTGAACAAGTCCATTGGGGAGGGAAGTCAAATGGAACAATCCATCGTTTTGTATTGTAACCAGGGACTAGATCTCACGGATGAAGTTATCAAACGTTTAGATAAAAAACTTATCTCAAAAAACTTTGAAGAATAATTTATTTAGCTAATCTTCATACTTAAATCAACCTGGCACATACCAGTTCAAGCTTAGTCTCACCCTAATTTTGGGGTACGCCCCTTGTAAGCACAAACCGATACTTTAAAAAAAATCTTCCAAATTGATGTTAGGGAATATTACACCCTTGTCTCCTTTGTCTAATCTGCTCATACTATAAAGAAAGGATTTTTGTTAAATTTTTTGTAACACGCGTGGGTATGTGAAAAAGGGGAGGATGACAGGATGACAAAGACACCTGTAATACCAGAGATTCAGTGGCATGAAGGCATGTTGCTATCCCCGCAACATTTTCAACAAATGGAATTGCGTAACGCCCAGATCCTTAAATATCATTTGCATCGTTTGTCGCCCTTTTATTGGGGAATTCACCATCTCAAACTTGATCCTGTTGTTTTGAGCTCAGGACTCTTCAGGCTTCTTGAAATTGATGCTGTCATGCCTGATGGACTAATCGTCAACCGACATAGTGACTCTGATGCACCTATAGAACTTGATCTTACTCCCCTCAAAGAGGATCTTTCAAAAGAGGAGCTAACGGTCTACCTTGTTGTTCCGGAGAGAACAGTTTCAGGTTCTCCTATTTCGGGTGAATGGCCAAGGTACATTTCGGCGGATGGTGCGGAAGTCATTGATGACAATGCGCCCGACAATGTTATTCGCATTCCAAGATTAATTCCAAAGGTAAGTTTAATGGCAGGCCCTGTCCCCCCTGCCCGTTATGAATACATCCCATTGGCACGTATGACCTATCAGGATGAGTCTTATATTTTAACCCCTTTCATCCCTCCATGCTTTATAGTTCACCAAAACTCTCCCCTTGGAGATCGCTTGGCCACACTAGCCATGAAAATGCGTGAGAAATCATCTTATTTAATCGAAAAATGGCAAACTCAAGTTGGAACAGAATTGTTAAAAGAAACAGGGGAGCTTTTGCGTCCTCTTGCAGAATCCATCCCAATCCTTGAAGCGATTGTGGGTACAGGAAAAACTCATCCGTTTGACTTGTACTTAACCATGTGTACGATTGCCGGACGTCTGGCCACTTTACGCCTGAGTCAAGCTATTCCCTCTTTTGCCCCATACCACCATAATGATATTTTAAGCACAATGGTACCGATTCTGGATTGGATGGATCGTGTTACAAGAAGTATTGAGCAAACTTATGTCATCGTTCCCTTTATTCAAAATGATCGATTGTTCTACCACAAGCTTAGTTCAACTTGGTCAGAAGATAGCCTCCTCATCGGTGTGCGCATTCCGACCACTATGGATGCTGCTGAAATGTCCGAATGGGTCCGTGAGTGCGTCATTGCTTCTGAAAGCCATCTTGAATCTGCCCGAATGCGTCGTGTAACAGGGGCTGCTCGACTTATCATTGAAGGAGATGAGCTGGCGGATCTGATGCCCGGAAGCGGCTTACAACTGTATCGCGTTCAAATGGATCCTCAATATATTAAGCCAGGTGAAAAACTCATGATTTTCCACGCAGCTGACCAACCAAATATGCGTCCTTCTGGAATTGTTTTGTATGCAAGAGGTCCCTATTCCCTTGAAAACGAACCCACTGAGCAAGAGGGCTAGGTCAATACTATGAGTCGGGTAAAAATAGCCTCCCAATCTTTTCTGGTCCATAACTTTCACGAGTTTTTCAATCTGCTCTTGAGGCAGAAGGAATTAGCTTTGCGCGCCAACGAAGGCAATGACCCCTTTAAACTTTCTCAGATTCCGCAACAGCTTGAAGAAACCCCTCCAGATACGAAGGAACCCGTTGACCCGATAAAGCTCGCTGAAGAAATGCTAACAAAGCAGCTCCTCAATCCTGAAGAACCCTTGCCCGAAGAACCTGCTCCTGAAAAGGCTAAACCGGTAGAACCTTCAATTCTTCAAAAAAAACAACAAGAAGAGTCCGATAATTTATTGGTGAATACCATACAGCGACGCTTGAGTTTGATTTTGGAAGACCAAGCCATCCAGTCAACCATTCAAGCGGGAGAATTTGCAGCCAGTTCCTACCAAGATTCCCTTTACGCGATGGTTGCCTTTGCTGACGAGATTTTCTTGAATATTCCCTGGGCAGGACAAAAACATTGGGAAAATAACCTGCTCGAAAGCCGCTTTTTTCAAACGCAAATAGCAGGGGAACTTATTTTTGAGAAAATAGAAGAACTTGTCTCCAATAATGACCCGATGCGCGCAGATTTGGCCATTGTCTATCTGTTGATCTTAGGTCTTGGCTTTAAGGGCCGATATCGAGGTGAGGAAGCCAATGTTGAACAATTGTCCTTATATCGTCACCAGCTCTACAGAATGGTTAATCGACATCCATCAACCCTGTATGATCCGGGACGCGCCCACTTAATGGAGGATTGTTATGAACACGTCTTGGATTCGACGATTAGTCGAGGTTTGCCAGAAATTCGGATGTGGTTTCTGACCTTCTTAGGCATTCTAGGCGTTTATCTCTTTGCTTCTACTGTCTTATGGTACAAACTTGTCAGGGATATGGATTCATCCATCGGTAATATCCTTAATCAAGCTCAACAAATGGGGCTTTCATGACGTCGTTTTTTCACTCCCTTTCTCATCTGGGAAGTCGAATTCCTGAAATCATCCTCATCTTGACCATTCTTGCCGTTGTGCTGATCCTGGTCCTTGGGTTTATAACGACTTATTCCATTAAACAAGCAGAGAAAAAGGGTCCGGCAAAGCCGAAAGAGACGACCCCTAAGGAAAAAATAACCCCTGAATATAGAATGCCCCCCCTGGGTGGACTTCTGGCGCAATTTTTGACCTTACGCGGAACATTTCGCGTCGGGGACATTAGTTTGTCATTCTTACGCGTCCTTGCTTTTTTGCGTAGTCGCCTTGATCGACTCACCTATAAATATCAGCTTCCTTGGTATTTAATGGTCGGAGCGAGCGCGTCCGGCAAGTCAACCTTACTAGAATGTTCTGGTATGAGCCTGCCTGTCGGTATGCCAGATTTTGGTCTCAAGAATCCTCACACAGCTTGCCGTTGGTGGTTTTACAACCGAGCCGTCGTTTTAGATATTCACGGATCTTTGGTGATAGAAGAACACAAAGCAGCAGCAGATGAACATGGTTGGCGAACCATTTTGAACTTGCTCGGAAGATATCGTGCCAAACGTCCTCTCGATGGTATTATCCTCACCATATCTGCATCAGAATTGTATGGGAAGGAACGCTTAAGCCCCGAAAATATCAATGCACGTGCCAAGTTTCTTTCACAAAAACTCACAGCTGCCCAACATCTCCTCGGTCTTCGTTTGCCTGTTTATGTGATCATCACAAAATGTGATATATTGCCCGGATTCCAGAGCTTTTGTCATGAGCTTCCCGTCGCCCAACACACCAACATGCTTGGCTGGTCTGTCCCGTATGCTCTTCACTCCGCTTATACACCCCAATGGGTGGATGAAGCCTTTCAAACCATTTCTGATGATCTATCAAACGTTCAATTGGAAATGTTTGCCAACGGTGTTGCTGCAGAAAACGGAGACGGTATCCTCATCCTTACAAATGAGTTCACATCCCTTAAAGATGGTTTAAAACTTTACTTAGATCATATTTTCAAAGGAAGCGCTTACGAAGAATCCTTGATGTTGAGAGGGATTTATTTTACCGGCGACAGCGGTTTTGTGCCCTCAGGGATTTTGATGACCGAAGACTTAGAAAATAAAGAAGAGGACACTGAATTAAGGAATGAATTATCCCTCTCTACCCAACCTCGTTCTATCGCGGATGATTTCCCACAACTTTGGGATGAACACAATGATACCCCCAACCGCCTAACTCGACTCAGTCGTCTCACGAGTGGGCAAGTATATACAACTGAGGAGTCTCAATATTCTGACTCTCCTACGCATCATATTTTTTTCGGGAAAGATATTTTTGAAGATAAAATATTCTTCGAATCTGGCCTTGCTTATCCTATCTATAGTCGTCTTGTCTCTGCAAATCGCAACATAAATTTCGCCAAAGCTGGAATGGTTGCTTTTGTCGGTATCGGAACATTTGGTATGATAAATGCCTATGAAAATTTTATGAAGAACCGGGACTACCTGATGCCTGTCTTAGGAAAAGTCAATTCCCTCTTGCAACAACTTCCAACTGCCCAAGCTGGAGAAACCAAAGCCCCAGAGGCGATGTTTACGAATCAAGCAAAAAGCTTGCTCGAAATGATGAATCACATCCAACGCGCAAGTTTCTTTTCTTTCTTCATTCCATCATCTTGGTTCAGCCCTCTTCAAGATCAACTGAATAGCTCCTTAAAGATATCCTATGAGCAAATTATCTTACGGACCATTTATATGGATCTTCTCTTGCGTGCCCGGGACATCTTGAACATACGTCCCGGTGATACTGCCCTTGGATCCCAACCTAAGACGACAGCGATCGGCACGCTCCTCAATCCCTTAACCACGTCCGAATACCAGCAGTTTAAGAACTATGTGGACGAAATCGGCATGTTGGTTCAAAACATTGATAAATACAATCGCTTGCGCGAGACACCGGAACCGAGTGTATTGACTGAATTAATTGAATACACTTTTAATATACAACTGCCGCCAGAGTTTTCTGCCTCCTATGAGAAATTCCGAAAGGTTCTTCAAGAAGCGCCCTATCCACCCATTGATTTAAAATCATACTACCCTATTGCTCAAAATACGCTTCAAGCATTGTATATGAATTTTTTAAGTGTCTTATTCTCACCGGGAGATCCCATGTCCCTCATCGGTCAGTTGCGCTATTTGACGTCAACAATTGCAAAAGCTCAAACAAATGCACCCCTTAACCTTGATTTGATTCGTGGATTTATCACGGGCCTTGGTCAAAGCCTTCCAAACCTTGGAGAAGTCGGACACAACTGGATTGATGGGGAATACTTTAATCCCGGCCCAGAATTTTCTGAGATAATGGGAAAAATCGACAGTCTTCCCCCATTTGGTTCAGCTATTGTTGAGCAACTTGCCCAACAAACAAGTACTGTCTACAAAGCCTTCCACGAAGAACTTTTGCAAATGAATACCCTTTTGATCAATGCGGCGGCCCCGGGGGCAAAACCATCTCTTCCGTCAGAAGGTATCTTTAACTTAGAGAAAAACCTTCATAAGCTGTTTGCCGAACCCTTTATGGCAAAAACGAGTGGACAAATGTTTACAACACAAGTTCCCGAAAACAAACTTGCATTGTGGAACCACAATCTCATTGAAGACACCATTAATTTGATAAAGCGATACGAAGCTTTTGTGGAAAAGGATCTGAATTCTTTTCCCATCCACTTAAGGGAAACCTTTAAGCAAATTGCGTTGCAGAATCTTCAACAGAATGTCATTAGTGACATCGCAAGATCTCAAAGCTTTATTGATATACCAACGGGCATGCAAGTTGGAGACACTAATGAGGAGGTCTTGCGCACAGCTATCGGTGACATCAGCAAAAGCACTCCTGCATTTATCAAGCTATTGGAAACTTTGAACAAAATGCAAAACGGCACGGTCTTTGTTGAGATGCAAAACCTATTGGGGGTTTTGGCAACACGACTTCTTGAAAAGGTTGATGCTCTCTTAATTGCATATCATCCTTACACCGTTCGTGATAATAGTTTTGATTGGTGGGATGGAAAATCATCGGTATTTTTGGATGGATTTGGTGTCAAAGACCCAGATGAACTGAAATCATACCTTGACCATCAGCGCCAACAAATTTCTCACCTCGCAATTGATTATGCTCAACCCCTGATCAAGCTTCTCGGTTCGGATATGATGAAGGCTTTTGCTGGCAAGAGAGCCCTCATCAATCGCTGGACACGAATTATTAATGACCTTTCCGATTTTGATAAGAAGAAGCCGGATAATGCGGTATCCACTCTTGAAAACCTTATTGAAAAGGATGCTAACAATCTTTCCATGAGCAATTGCTTTGAAAAGTTTACCCTTGTCAGTGCTAAAAAAACATCCGGTGACTTCTTCAAAGATCGGCGTCTCCAACTTCAACGTGCCCTTATGTCACGATGCGAAATTGCCAAACGTCAGGACTCGATCAAGAATTATGAAAAGTTAGTTCAAGTGTTTAATGATTCCTTGAAAGACAAGTTTCCCTTTGTGGGAGAAGGTGGCACAACGACTGATCAAGCAGAGGCCGATCCAGAGGATATCAAGACCTTCTTTAAGCTATTTCACGATTATGGTAATACCCCAAAACATGTGTTAGACCAAATCTATCAATTAGGTGCATCCGCGAAAGAGCCTTACCAATTCTTAAAAGATATGGAAGGCGTTCGGGAGTTTCTTCAAGTATATCTAAACTCTAAGCTACCTGGAGATACCCCTTCTTTTGACTTTACCATCGACTTCCGGGTCAATAAGGAAAAGGAAGTCGGGGGGAATATGATTATTGAATGGTCAATTGCCCCAAGTGAAAACTCTACCATCACCAATAATGATAAAAAGAAAACGGGTCGATGGACGTATGGGAGTCCCGTCACCGTAACACTCCGGTGGCCAGATTCAGCAGAAATGCAACCATTTCTCGATGAAGCACAACCCTATATGGCGGTTGATGAACAAACGGTCACATTCACCTACCCTGGTCAGTGGTCAATGTTACAGTTGCTGCGATCCCAGCAATCAAGCAGTAGTGATTTTGAGTCCATGAAAGATCAAAACCCCTATACCTTGCGCTTTGAAGTCCCCAATGGTCCTGAAGAAAAGACAGTTGTGTATAATCGTATCGTTCTAAATAAACCTGGAAAAGGCAAAAAACCAGGAGCTGTAGTCTCCGTTCCTACTTTTCCAACGGAGGCACCTTCCCTGGATCAGAATATTCTGGATATGTCAGAGAAGCCTGCTATCGTCCAAGGTTTGGTAGAACCAGACCCTGAAATTATTGAAGACATTGAGAAGAGAGAAAAGGAAGCAAAGAAGGAACCTAAAAAGAAGAAAGCTGAAGAAGAAGCCCCAGAGGAACCAGCCCCAGAGGAAAAACCTGCCAAACCCGAAAAGGGGGGTTAAGGGATGACAGCCTCTACGTCTTCACCCACTTTGAGGAAAGGATTCCTCAATCTTCCAGATGTCTTCAAGGATTTATCTCCTGAAAATCCTGTTGGACCCTACTTACGATATGACCCTGTATATGATGATATTCGCCTGGCTAGAATAGAAGACGATCCCCGTCTATCTATGGGGATATGGAAAACGGAGCTGAAACGCGCGGATTGGAATCTGGTTGAAAATTTATGTATTGAGACACTTACAACAAGATCTAAAGATCTTCAGCTTGGGGCATGGCTAACAGAAGCCTGGACAGCCCTTGATGGTGTCGAAGGGTATGTCCGCGGTATCCAGCTTTTAACCACCTTAACAGAGACGTTTTGGAAAGTTATTCATCCTCAACCTCAAGAAGATGATGATATGGAAAGTCGTCTGATGATATTTGAATGGATGGACACCGTTTTTTCAGACCGTCTTCTCCTCGTGCCCTTAACAAAATCAAAACTTGATCAAACAACTTTTGGCTTGGGATTTTATAAGTCGGCTCAACACAGCGATGCGACCCAAAAGCGTCTTTCTCCAAACAATGCCCCAAGCCAAGTTGATCCTTCAAAGACCATTGGGACACTTGAGGATTTCCAAAGGAGCATCGATCAAACATCGGATGCCTATCTCTCGACGCAACTCGCGAGTGTTTTAGAAGCAACTCAAGCATCACAAACCTATAAAACATCTCTTGCGGGTTTATTGGGGAATACCTCTCCGAGCTTTTCAAGAATTATCAGAACATTAAAGGAAATGGAACGCATTTTAACCAACAACCTTCAAACACGCGTACCCCCGACCCCAGAGCCAACTCCAGAACCGGAATTCCCTCGAGAAGAACCCATTGAGGAAATTGAGGAACCAGAGTTGATTGAAGAAGAAGTAGCTGAAGAAGAAGCAGCTGAAGAAGAAGTAGATGAGCCAGCGCCTGAAGAAGAGCCTGAAAATGAAGTCGTTATTCCTGAACAAATTGAAGAGGCACCCGCAAAATCCGTTCAGATTAAAACGCGAGAAGATGCTTACCGTCAACTCGAGCTCATTGCTACGTTTCTGGAAGAGCATGATCCTCAAAGCTTTGCTCCCCGGCTCTTGAGGCAAGTCATAGGATGGGAAAATGAAAATATTCTCGATATCTTGAAAGAAATTGCCAAGACACCCAAAGAATACGAAATCCTTATGAAATTCCTTGCTCGTTCGCCTAAAGAATAGACCTTATATCAACTCTTGATCACAAGGCCTTCACGGTCGGTTGAGACCGTAATGGTGCTCCCTTCCGAGATGCTTCCTTCAAGCAATTTTAAGGCCAGAGGATCTTGAAGGGTCCGTTGAATCACGCGCTTCAAGGGACGGGCGCCATAAAGGGGGTCAAAGCCAGCTTCAGCGAGCCATTCCAACGCTTTATCATCCAGAGTCAGGCCAATTTTTCGCTCCGCCAAACGATTCGTCAAGTTTTGGAGCTGGATTTTGACGATTTGTGCCATGTTTGAGCGGCTTAAACGATGGAAAATCAGCACCTCATCGAGGCGGTTTAAAAATTCTGGCCGAAAGTTTTGTTTTACCGCCATCATGACTTGATCTCGCATGTGTGGCGTTATATCCCCTTCAAGATGGTCCGCAAGCGCATCCGCCCCAAGGTTGGAGGTCAAGATAATCAAAGTATTTTTAAAATCAACGGTGCGGCCTTGCCCGTCGGTTAGGCGTCCGTCATCTAGGACTTGGAGGAGGATATTAAAGACATCCTTATGGGCCTTTTCCACTTCATCAAAAAGAATGACCTGGTAGGGGCGCCGACGCACCGCTTCGGTAAGCTCCCCTCCTTGTTCATAACCCACATAGCCGGGAGGCGCCCCAATCAGACGTGAGACTGCGTGCTTTTCCATATATTCTGACATATCAATACGAATCATATTCGTCTCGTCATCGAAAATGAACGCCGCAAGAGCCTTGGTTAACTCCGTTTTTCCAACGCCGGTGGGGCCTAAAAAGAGGAAAGATCCCATAGGGCGGTTCGGATCCTGCAAGCCCGCACGGGCGCGGCGTATGGCATTGGTGATGGCTTGAATGGCCTCATCTTGCCCAATGACGCGTTGGCGCAAGGCATTTTCCATGCCCAAGAGCTTTTCTTTTTCCCCGGTCAGCATCTTCTCAACAGGAATCCCTGTCCAACGCTCTACAATGGCGGCGATGTCCTGGTCAGTGACCTCTTCCTTTAAAGAGCGTTGCGTTTGTTTGGATTCAATCTCCAGAAGCTTGTGTTCAAGATCCGGAATCAGCCCATACATAATTTGGCCGGCTCGTGCAAGGTCACCCTTGCGTTGAACCATCTCCAACTCAGAGCGCAAGGAATCGAGTTGTTCTTTCAGTTTTTGGGCTTGGGAGAGGACTTCTTTTTCCGCACGCCACACCGTACTCAAACTCAAGGACTTTTCTTCGAGATCGGCCAGCTCCGTTTCTAATTTGACCAGACGTTCTTGTGACGCCTTATCACTTTCTCGCTTCAAGGCTTCCCGCTCAATTTTCAGCTGAATGATGCGCCGATCCAACTCATCAATCTCTTCCGGTTTTGAGTCCACTATCATGCGTAATCGACTGGCAGCCTCATCCATCAAGTCAATGGCTTTATCTGGCAAAAAACGGTCGCTGATATAGCGGTGGGACAAGGTGCATGCAGCCACAATGGCGCTATCAGAAATGCGAACGCCGTGGTGAAGTTCGTACTTTTCCTTCAGTCCGCGAAGGATCGAAATCGAATCTTCAACTGTGGGCTCTGCAACAAAGACGGGTTGAAAACGGCGGGCAAGAGCCGCATCTTTTTCAATATGTTGGCGGTATTCATCAAGGGTCGTGGCGCCAAGACAGTGGAGTTCGCCACGGGCAAGGGCCGGCTTCAACATGTTGCTGGCATCCATGGCTCCATCAGCCTTCCCTGCCCCGATGAGGGTGTGAAGCTCGTCAATAAAGAGAATAATATCCCCTTGAGCATGGGTAATTTCATTGAGGACAGCTTTCAGGCGTTCTTCAAATTCACCCCGATATTTAGCGCCGGCAATAAGAGCCCCCAAATCAAGGGACATGAGCTGCGTTTCCCGTAAGGTTTCAGGGACATCGCCGTTCACGATGCGTTGCGCCAGCCCCTCAACAATCGCGGTTTTCCCCACGCCTGGTTCACCTATAAGAACAGGATTATTTTTTGTGCGACGGGAAAGTACCTGAATGGTCCGTCGGATTTCCTCATCCCGCCCAATCACCGGATCAATCTTTCCCTCTCGCGCCGCTTGGGTGAGATCCCGCGCATACCGCTTCAAGGCATCATAAGAGTCTTCTGCACTGGCGCTATCCGCTTTGCGACCTTTTCTCAATGATTCTATGGCCTGGTTCAGAGTATCGGGGGTTACATTGGCTTTGGCAAACAGACCCTTTGTAGGCTCGACCATAGAAAGAGCCAAGAACAACATCTCTGCGGTTACGAATTTATCACTTGCTTTGTCTGCTGCCTTTTCGGCAGTTTCAAATACTTGAGCAACTTCAGGAGCGAGATACACCTGGCCTGACCCGCCACCGGAAACCTTTGTTTGCTTCGCCAAGGATTCTTCTATAAACGATAACAGCCTTTTAGCAGCATCTTTTCCAGGGGCACTCAATTCACACAACTGACCGCACAACCCTTGGTCATCATCGAGGAGGACCTTGGCAAGATGTTCTGGCGTGATCCGTTGGTGGCCTTCTCTCAAAGCCAACATTTGGGCTGATTGAATCATGCCTTGGGCGCGCTGGGTATAGCGTTCTGTGTTCATGGGTAAGCCCTCCTATAAGCCGCATTAAATCCACCTGATGGGAAACATTCATTTAACGCTAAATTATAACAGAAATTTTACAAAAGAGGGAGGATATTATGAGGTGTTATTACAAATCCATGCATGGAATATAGCTTGATGTTGATACCCACTTTTGAAGAGCACAGAGGTAGAATAGTCATTAAAGCAGGGGTTTAAAGGAAGCTTCCCTCTTGTATCCCCAAAAAGTCACAGACTTCCTTAAAATACAAGAGGGAGTAGTCATATTATTGGTTTGCTTGAGCAATCGCCAATTCTTGTTCAATAGATAATTCAAAGTCATTTGCTGGAGGAATCATTTCTTCTGGAATAGAAGGTGTCTCAGAGCGCGGAAGCACGAGAATATTCTCTTTATATTCATTGTTGAGGCGCAAATAATGCTCAGCTTGTTGGAAATAACTTTCAGCAAGCACCCGATCACCAGTCAACATCGCTTCACGAGCGAGTGTTGTGTATTTTTCAACTGAATTCTGAACATTAGTACGAATATTTCCACGTAGATTATCCCCTTGAGAATAGTCTGATTGGTTGTTTTTCATAGAACCTGACTGTTTTGAACGAGTTGTTGGTGCTGGACGTGTACGAGCACGATTCATCATCATTTGTTTCATCGGGGGTCCCCATTAATTTAAAGCCATTTGGTAAATTTTTAGCCGAGGTGATGTCGTTTTTTGTTATCAACCTCAAACTATATTAATACTCTATCCTAATTTTTTTCATTTGGCAACACAATTTTGCATGTCTTTTATGCTAATAAGGCAGTCATTGAATCACAGGTGAAAATTAAACACCTTTCTATTTTATTAATGTCAGGGGAAGATGCGACACACTTTGTGAATGAAAACAATGCTTTAACGTCATTCGACTGCCCCTTCCCTATTTCTAGGACAATGGTTGTCCCCTGTTTAGCGAGCCTTGGAATTTGTTCTGAAAGTGCCCGATAACAGCTTAATCCATCCTCTCCCCCATCCAGGGCTAATTGCGGATCATACAAAGCGACTTCAGGAGGAAGGGGTTCAGATGACCCAATATACGGCGGATTACTTATAATGACATCAAAAGTGCCAACAATAGCCTCCCCCCAGCTTCCAACCATAAAAGCGGATCGTTCCTCTAAATTAAGACGTGAAGCGTTTTCTTGGGCAATCAAAATTGCCCGTTCACTGAGATCAACACCAACACCCGTTGAATGGGGATATTCATGGAGAAGACTTAAAAGTAGGCAACCTGTTCCGGTCCCAAGATCAAGAATTCGCAAAGGATGAGTCTTGTCTGGGACGCAAGCAACCACAGCTTCAATCAGGGTTTCACTGTCGGGTCGAGGGTCCAGCGTATCCCTGGTTACCCGAAAGGGAAGGCTCCAAAATTCACGATGTTCCTTAATTTTAGACAGAGGCTCCTTTTGAAGACGCCTTTCGATAAGCGCCTTAAAGCTATTCTCTTCCTCCTCGGATATGAGATGTTCTTGAGAAACGTAGACTTCTTCATAGGTTGTGTTGAGGGCATGGGCCAACAAGAGTCGGGCCTCTCGCATTGGATTTTTGGCAACGGCTTTAATCTCTTTAGCCGCTTCATTGATTCTAAACTGAAGCGTTTTCATTGTTTGAGGTCAGGTGATGATGTTCGAATGACAAAAACAAGGCATATGGAGGCAAGGACGGTGAAAACCGCTCCCCCATAGAAGCAACCTTGTATAGCGAATGCATCTGCAAGCCGTCCAGCGATAATATTCCCAATCAGAACGGACCCACCGATGCAGAAGTAATAGAGACCAAAAGCCGTACCGCGAAGGTCAGCCGGCGCTTCGTCTGCAATCATCGCTGACAACAACCCTTGAGTCATGCCCATATGAAGTCCTACGGTCATCACGCCCAGCAAGGCTCCCCACCACGTTGAGGCGGTTATTAAGATCAGATTTGCGATAAACAGGATACTCATGCCGATCAAGAGGAGTTTTTTCCGATTGACCTTGTCTGCGAGCTTCCCCATGGGGTACGCAACAACCGCATGCACCAGCTCATAGGCCACAAAAAGCAAGGGCAACATGGCAATTTCCCACCCAACCGACTTTGCTTGTAAGTTTAAGAAGGCTTCGCTAAAGCGCGCGAGCATTAAGATGCTTGTCACACCAAGCAGGAGCCAGAAGCGGTAAGAAAGAAATTTGATATCCCGAAAATTCCACCGCAAGGTTCTTTTGGGAATTTCATGGCGAATTTTAGGTTGCCGAATAAAAGCGAACAAAATAATCAGCGCGATAACGCCTGGAATGGATGCCAACATAAATACAGTCCGAAAACTGTTGCCTGACAAAACCATTAAGCCTGTCGCTAATAGGGAGCCGAATACAACGCCTAAAGGATAAAGAGTTTGACGAATACCGTAGCTTTTTCCGTGGGTTTGGTTGGTTGAAAGGTCGGCGATCAATGCATCCGTAGGGGAGGAGCGAATTCCCTTGACCAAGCGATCAATACATTTTGCAAAGAAAACAAGGTTATAGCTGGTGGCCGCCGCAAACATAAACTTTACCAAAACACCGAAAAGGCTTCCAATCGCAATCATGGGCTTTCGGGTCCTAAACACATCGCTTAAGACCCCAGAGATGATCTTTGAGGCAAACATCAACGCAACAGCCACCCCTTCCAAGACGCCGACTTTTGTATGAGACGCGTGAAGCACTTCCGTTAAAAAGGTTGGCAACAAGGAGGCCACCATGATTGTGCTTGTGCTCCAAAAGAAATGCATCCACCCAATCGCCCAGATGGCGCGGTCTCCGAATGGCAGCAGGCTTGCAGAAGCGTCTGAAGACCTTGCGTTATGTTGAGCCTTATGCGGCATCATCATTTCCTTAAAAGTGATTGGCTAAAGTAAGACATATATTTCAAGTATGTACCCTGTTTTGCTGGAAATTGCAATCAAATGAGTAGAAGGGGGTCTGAAAAACGTCATCTCTCAAAGTCAAATATCAAAGTATCTGGCTTAAGTCAGTTTCTTTTTCTTGTTGTAATCCGACACTTGTGAAATGAGTGTCAGCGAGGGTTGGGGGGATTGTTCGCGTATGGTTTTAAGGGCACATTTAATTTCATTACTCATAATTTTATGGTCCCAAATGGGATCGTTTTGAGTTTGAAGATATGACCTCAGCCAAAAGGCAAATGGGATGGATCCGGGGCCTCTGTGCGCAACCAGATTTTTGCAATTTAAGTCAAAATTGGCATTCAATTTCCAAGCAAGGCGCACCGGCAAAGATGATCTTAAATCATTTGAATAGTAGATGGCATTAGAATACATCGAATGGCTGGTCCATAGAAGAACGAGGGCTGCACTCACCGTGGTCGCAAGATAAGAGAAACGAAATCGGGGAGACGCTGGGGTTAACGGCTCCTCTTTCAGTTTGACAGTGATGGGTTTGGGAATATCCATGGTCATTACAGCTGAAATAAACAAGGGAAAGACAGAGAGCATCATAAACCAGCCGTGATGAAGAAGCATGACGATGAGGCAAGCTGTGAAAAGGAAACCTTTTTGTACTTCTTGTTCCGAGGTGCTTTTTTTGGGACTGAAATAGCTTTTTGTCATTAAAAAAGGCGAAAGAGGAATGAGAAAGCAGAAGATGGCGCCCAAAACCCCAAGAGAAGCAAAAGCATCTGACGTTTGATTTAGGCTCGATGCATCATATCGCCCAATCCCTTCCCATGCCGCTTCTTGAGCACTTGCCGCCTTAAGAGCAGGCAGCTGTCTTATAATCCCATCACTCATCTGCCCCCACCCCATGCCAGTAAAGAGATTTGTAACAGGTGCTTGGATAAAATCTTGCCAAAGAACTTTTACAGAAATAAAACGAGAACTTAAACTTGGCAAAACATCCCATGAAAAAGCGATATATTCAACGAGCAACAAACAAAATGGGGCAGCGAGAAGAACTGTCAGCAAGGATAGCCATTTCTGTTCTGGGTGTAAAATTTTTGATATAAGAATGTAAGCCAAGGGGCCTAGGATAAGAGCCCCAATCGCAATTTTATTTTGGGATAATAGAATGGCGATAATAGCAGCAAGTTTTAAGATAATGGACGCCCGTTTCTGGTGACTAAGACTCAAAAGAAATAACACAGCTCCAACCCAGCCTAAGTGCGCAGTGAAATGGTATAAGCTCCAATCTCCCGTCGTGTTGGCATAGGTTGGATGAGCAAACACCACAAGACCGATGTGCGCAAAACACGCAAGTTCGGTGCTAATTCGGATAGCTTGTATATGGCCTTTATGGGGATCATTTTGCCTCAACCATAAAAAAAGAAGAAGAATCATAGACAGAGAAAGCCAAAGCCATCCGCCAATCATTTGTTCTGGATGACCAAACCAGGAGAGTTGATAATCATAGGAAAATGGAAGTGTGATAATGGAAAGGAGAGCCAATCCCATAACCCCAAGCAATATTGGGTTATGTTGAAAGCTCTCAAACTTCAAAACCTTCTTCAAATTATTGAGAGGTGTAGAATACAAATTCAGGCAAATCAAGATTACCGCCGCCACGACACCGAGGGAGGCTATAGCCAAAGCCACACCTTCTGTATCTGTCCAGACACCTATTCGCAAAGGGGGGAGGGCAAAGATAAAGACCCATGGAAAAAGAAGGGTTAATCCCAAGCACCATCTCACAAGAGCGTTGTGAATCAATTCTTGGTTAAGAGCTCCTCGATCAAGTCTCAATCTGTTCACCCTCTAAAGATTGAATCCGAAGATAAATCATTCATCCTATGCTCATTTTGGAACTTGAAAACACAATATACAATTAAAAATCTCCATCATCGGTGAACTGCCGATGAAGGAGATTTGATGATCATTCGCTGTAAAACAGCTTTCAACTGAATAAGCCGATTTCAATTTTAACTTCTGTTTGGCAAGTGATATGGTTTTTATGCGTTCTAAGGCATTGTGTGTTATCCGCTGACGCATAGGCATGGATTCTCCCTTGACCAGCTCTTGACATTTTCATTTTATATGGCTTTTGCGCAGCTGTTGCGTCTTCACCACCAAATGCAAAGAATCCGACGATTAGTCCAAGGGCTGACAAAGTCGCTACTGTTTTAGATTTTGATACGGACATTTCAGTTAACTCCTAGATATGAATGTTAAAACTTTCTCAAGATTGGCCAACGGCCCAATCATTAACATAGCCTAGCATCTAAACCTTAATATTAGGTAAAGCCTAGGTTCTACAACCCTTTGCGTGGCGTAACACTTTGTAACATTCTAGTGTTTGCCCTTCACAAATAAGTGGGCCATCCTAAAGATAGGTTTAATTTATGGTTGAGAGTTTTATATCGTGGAACCGATGGGAATTGCTTCTAAAAGCCTCAAATCTACGGCGCCTCAAAGGCTGCCGATAGCTGTTCCATTAAACCACCCTACTTGGCAGCATACGATTGCAAATCCTATTTCATGCTCTGGCATCGGAGCGCATTCAGGGAAGCCAGCCACCCTCACCCTTCGCCCCGCCATTGCCAATTCCGGATATGTATTTATGCGCACCGATGTGCCTGAACATTCCCGCCGCATTCCTGCCCGTTGGGACACGGTATCCAACACAGCGATGTGCACCACAATAACCAATGCCCAAGGGATTTCCGTTTCAACGATTGAGCATGTGATCGCGGCTCTCGCAGGCTGCGGTATTCATAATGCCATTATCGAAGTCGACGGGCCTGAAGTTCCCATTATGGATGGCAGTTCCCGTGAGTTTGTGGAAATGATTGAAAAAGCTCATACTCGCCAACAACGCCAGACTGTGCGACGAATCAAAATTTTGAAGACGTTGGAAGTGAAAGTCGGCACGGCAACAGCTATCCTAAAACCAAGTGATGAAACCGAATTCACGATGCAATTTAACGCCAATGGGCGTCTTGCCAATCAATCTTGGACGTTGACCTATTATCCCGATCATGACGATTTTGGAGATCTTCTGTCTCAAGCACGGACTTTTGGCTTTTATGAAGATGCCGAGAAACTCTGGGCTCAAGGCTTGGCCAAAGGATCTTCCCTTGAAAATGCTGTTGTGATTAAAGACGGCGAAGTCATGAATGAAGAAGGTTTGCGGTATTCTGATGAGTTTGTGCGTCACAAAATGTTAGATGCAATCGGCGATTTTGCCTTAGCAGGTGCCCCCATCCTTGGACAATTCATTGGCCATAATTCGGGTCATGCGGTAAATAATCAGCTGTTGCGCGCTCTTTTTGCGGACGCTTCAGCCTGGTCTTATTAAGCATCAACTTTCTTAGAATAACTTTCCTTATACCACTTGAGAACACCAAATAAGCTGATGCCGAGCCAAATGATCTCTATGAACACGGCTGTTAAATTCCATGCATTGGCTAAGGAAAATAATATCAAAATGGCGCCAATTAAATTTAATAGAGAATAGATCAGACTATCCGCGGACATCTTTTTGGCTTGAAGAAGAAAATAGGCAATTAAGATCGCAATAGCCCCAGAAAACCCAACAAAATCATGAAACTCCATAATCATACTCATACTCCCTTTGTTGTTTCTGACGCGCTTCACCTTTTATAGCAGAAGACACCTCATATTAGCAAGGTTAAGGGATTATGGGATTTGTCATATCGTAAAGCGTATAGAATAAGTCGTGTAAATTTGCTAAGTAGTATACAATGCCTCGCTTAAGAAAGGTGCCTTGATAAAAAGATGGACAACCCGCTAGTCTATACCTGTCCCATGCATCCCGAAGTCCACCAAAATAGCCCTGGCGCATGCCCTATCTGTGGCATGGCTCTTGAGCCGGAAAGTATTTTGGCGAGCGATGACGATCTAGAATACCAAAACATGACGACGCGATTTTGGGTGGCTGCCTCTCTGTCCATTCCCTTGCTTCTTCTCACCATGGGAGGGCACGTTCTGCCCTTAAGCTGGATTCGCTTTTTGTCGCATACATCTTATGGTCAAGGACTCCAATTCCTCCTTGCGACCCCTGTCGTTTTGGGGTGTGGGTGGCCTTTCTTTCAACGCGCTTGGATATCCGTTCGAGATCGCTATTTAAATATGTTCACCCTCATTGGGATGGGGGTTGGGGTTTCCTACCTTTATAGTGTTGTGGTTTTGCTATTGAACTTTAGAGGTTCCACTTTTGATGTTTATTTTGAAGCGGCTTCCTTCATCACAACTCTTGTTCTCTTAGGCCAAGTATTTGAATTACAAGCACGCTCCCACACACGTCAAGTAATTCAACGGCTTCTCGGCTTGGCGCCACCAACGGGTCGCCTTGTGAAGGGGGGCCAAGAATATGATGTCCCGTTAGAAAGAGTCATGGCAGGGGATCTGTTACGTGTGCGCACTGGAGAGAAGATCCCGGTGGACGGAGTGATTTCTGAAGGGTCAAGCGTGATTGACCAATCCATGATGACCGGAGAGCCCGTCCCCGTTATCAAAGGCCCTGGTGATGTCCTGATGGGTGGCACCCTCAATGGGACGGGGTCCTTTATCATGCGCGCAACGGCTGTTGGACAGGATACGGTATTGTCTCGAATAGTAGAGATGGTCTCAAAGGCCCAACGCACGCGCGCCCCCATTCAACGGCTGGCGGATACTGTTTCTGCGTATTTTGTACCTCTGGTTATCTTCATTGCGCTCCTGACGGGCACAGGCTGGTACATCTTCGGGCCGGATCCAAAGATCGCTCATGCTCTCATGACCAGCATGGCCGTTGTCATCATCGCCTGCCCTTGCGCGCTCGGATTAGCAACACCGATGTCCATTATGGTCGGAACGGGATGTGGGGCACGGGTTGGTGTGTTGGTGAAAAATGCGGAAGCTTTGGAAACATTGGAAACCGTCGACACTCTTGTTATTGATAAAACAGGAACGTTAACCACGGGAAAACCTTACCTTATTGATCTTATTCCTTTAGGCCGAGATAAACGCAATGCCCTGCTGATCCTTGCCGC
Source organism: Alphaproteobacteria bacterium (assembly GCA_019746225.1). Taxonomy (NCBI): domain Bacteria; kingdom Pseudomonadati; phylum Pseudomonadota; class Alphaproteobacteria; species Alphaproteobacteria bacterium. The sequence continues at coordinate 28,253 of JAIESE010000026.1, forward strand.
AAGTTTAGAGCAGGGAAGTGAGCATCCTTTGGCTGAAGCCATTATAAGGGCCGCTCAAGAGGAGAACTTGAACTTGTCAAAATGTTCAGATTTTCAGTCCCTCACAGGCAAAGGCGTGAGGGGAATTATTGATGACCATGAAGTTGCCTTAGGGAATATGGCGTTCATGCAAGATTTAGGTATTGAAATGACCTTTATCCACCCGGGCATTGAAAAGGCACGTGCAAAGGGACAAACGGTCATGCTGCTGGGGGTCGACCGCAAGATGGTGGGCATCTTAATTTTAGCTGATGTTATCAAACCAACAACGGCTTATGTGATCCAAGTATTAAAGGAGCAAGGCATACAAGTTATTATGGTGACTGGCGATAATACGATAACGGCCCATGCCATCGCTAGGGAAGTAGGCATTGATCATATCGAGGCGGAAGTGCTCCCTCAGAATAAACATCATATTATTGAGGAGCTTCAAAGGCAGGGTCACAAAGTAGCAATGGTCGGGGATGGCATCAATGACGCTCCAGCTCTGGCGCAAGCTGATGTTGGTATTGCTATGGGTACGGGAACAGACGTGGCCATTGAGAGTGCCGGCATTACGCTCATGTCAGGGGACTTGATGGGAATTTTGCGCGCGCGACACCTCAGTCAAGCGACCATGAGGAATATTCGTCAAAACCTCTTCCTTGCCTTTTTCTACAATACTCTCTCAATCCCCCTCGCCGCAGGCCTTTTGTATCCCCTGTTTGGATGGCTTCTCACCCCTATTGTTGCAAGTATGGCAATGACCTTGAGCTCTGTGTCCGTGATCCTCAACGCGCTTCGCCTGTCTTATAAAAAAGAGAGTGTCTGAGAGAATTAGTTTCCTGTTGCGGAACCATTGCGTGAGCTTCATGCCACACCAAACTAATCAGGACAACATAGAGGACGAGCGTTCCAAGATATAATTTACCGTATTGCATCTTCATCTCCTTTAAATTTCCAAGTTAGTTGAACAATTGTTCAACCAATATCCATTTATACATTCACGGGGAAATCTGTCAACACTTTTCTTGAACGAATGTTCAATTTATTCCAAAGCTAGGACAACTAACCCTCAATAGGTTATAATTAGGAGAACTCTTCATGAAATTAGATCCACAAAAATAGCTATGGCCGTCATTGCGAGGAGCGTAGGCTTAATGACGACAGAGAGTTGTTTTAAGATATTATTCTTTTCAGTAATCTTATTAATTTACAAAAATTATCATAGGACGTGAAAGAAGATGTAACTTCGTAACCCAACTTTTCATAGAAGCACCTGGCTTCCCAGTCCATGGTGGTTCGGGGAAACATGGTGCTCCTTTGTTCCACCCGAAAATCTTCGGCGGCCTTGATTAATCTTTGGCCCCAACCTTGTCCCCGATATGCTTCTACAATATAGAGTTGATCAACATAAAGAAGCCCATAATAGCAAAAGCCATTCACACCCCCAACGGTCTTGGCCTCAAATTATTCATCAACCTCGACCTTATCTCAAAGTCATCTCGTTCCATCAATTATCCTTGAAGCACCCCAGAAAATCGCCTATACATAAGGAAAGCCTGTAATGTCCTTTTATTCAGAAAATAGTAATTCTTAAGAAAAATTTGGAGTTTAATAATCACCAATTTTGCCGTTAAAGTCGCCGGTATTCGGACAACCTATCAATCAGGCCAAGGATCCTTGGATGTTCTGAAGGATGTGTCTTTTTCTGTAGCGCTGGGTCAGATTTTTGGCATCATCGGACGCAGTGGGGCTGGAAAAAGTACGCTCTTACGCTGCTTAAATGGATTAGAAAAACCCACCGCGGGGGAAATTTTTATTCATAAACAATCCCTGGTGCATTCAACGAAACTTCAAAGACGAGAAATTTTACACAAAATGGGCACCGTCTTTCAAAGTTTCAATCTCCTCAGCCGCCGCACCGTTCTTCAAAACATAGCTCTGCCCTTAGAGTTCATGGGTGTTTCTGCTGATAAAATTACCGTAAAGACGCGTCAAATTGCAGACCTTGTTGGGTTAAGTGACAAACACAATGCCTACCCCAGCCAGCTCAGCGGTGGCCAACGCCAACGGGTCGCAATCGCCAGGGCTCTTGTGTCTGATGTGACTTTGCTTTTGTGTGATGAGTTTACGAGTTCTCTTGATCCAGAAACTTCCTTAGAAATTCTGATGCTATTGCGCGATTTGAATCAACGTCTTGGCATAACAATTGTTCTTGTTACCCATGATATGTCCGTCATTCGTGAAATTTGCGACCAAGTCTGCGTTCTCGATCAGGGTAAAGTTGTTGAGATGGGGTCTGTCGAATCGATCCTCTTAAAACCAAAACACGAAGTCACACAATCATTGGTTAGCCACTTGTTTACCAAAGATTTGCCCCGTGCGATTCATGATTCATTACATGCAGCACCTCAAAAGGGAGACCATGTCGTATTGCGTCTCTTGTTTTCAGACTCAACAGCGTCTCAACCTGCGATTGCTTCCATTGTTCAAATGTATAACGTTCCGATCAATATCATTGCTGGCAACTTAGGACACATACGAGAAGTCACCTTTGGATCGTTGGTTATTACAATGCCAACCGATGACCTCTCCCAAAGAGAATCTTTATTAACCAAAGCCTTAAACTATTTTAGTACCCATAAAATAGCTGCAGAAATATTAGGATATATACCCGCGCCATGACATCCCTCCTTCTTCAATCCTTGTTAGAGACGATTCTCATGGTGGGTGCCTCCGCCCTTATATCGATCTTAGTGGGTATACCGCTTGCTGTATTGCTAACGATAACGAGCCCTGATGGTCTTTACCCTCATGGGTTGATAAATCATGTACTTGGCGGGTGCATTAACGCCATGCGGTCTATCCCCTATATTATTTTGGTCGTTCTTATGATGCCCATAACACGCCTTATGGTTGGCTCGTCTATTGGAACGCTTGCCGCCATCATTCCCTTAAGCTTGGCAGGAGCCTTGCTTGTCACCCGAATGGTCGAAGATTCGTTGCGCAATATTAAACACGAATTGATCGAGGTTGGTTTAGCCATGGGCGCCACCAAACGACAAATCATCACCAAGATCCTTCTTTATGAAGCCATGCCCTCAATGACTGCTGGCATCACGACGGTTCTGATTAATTTGATTGGTTTCTCCGCTATGGCTGGTGCCGTGGGCGGCGGCGGGTTAGGAGATTTGGCTATTCGGTATGGTTATCAACGTTATGACTTCACATTAATGATGATTATAGTTGTAATTTTGATTATTCTTGTTCAAGGAATTCAAATGATGGGAGACTTTATCTCTCGACGGCTTGCTAAATAAAGGATTTATAAAGATGAAACAAACTTTTTCTGTACTTTTTGCCACGCTCTTCTTTTCACTCTCTGCCCCCGCCTTAAAGGTCGGCGTCACTGCGGGACCACATGCGGATATTATCCATAAGTTAAGTGAGCTTGCAAAGAAACAGTCCTTGAACGTTGAAATCATTGAATTTAATGATTTTATTCTTCCCAACGAAGCTTTGAGTGCCGGTGATATTGACCTCAACAGCTTTCAACATGAACAATACCTGAATGGCCAAATCGACACGCGGGGCTATAAGTTTAAGGCAATTGGGAAAACGGTTATTATGCCTTTGGGGTTATACTCATCCAAACTAAAATCCTTAAATGAGCTGTCGAAGGGGGCCAAAATCATTATCCCAAATGATCCCACAAATGGGGGCCGTGCCCTGAAATTGTTGGCAAAGAACGGTGTGATTGAAGTAAAAGACGTTGCCAATCCTTGCATTCTAGATATCACCTCAAACCCAAAGAACATCTCTTTCGTCGAAATCGAAGCCGCTCTCGTACCCCGCTCGCTTCCAGATGTGGATGCTGCTATCACCAACACCGATTGGATCCTTCAAGCTGGACTCAACCCCAAATCGGCCATCGTCCAAGAAGATAAGAATTCCCCTTATGTGAATGTTCTCGTTGTGCGTACCCAAGATGAAGGGAAAGAGGATATTCAAAAATTTGTGAAGCTCTACCATACACCCGAAATTCGCACATTTATTGAGGAAAAGTATAAAGGCGCCGTCATTCCGGGGTGGTAGAATGTATAACCCTTGGTTTTTAAAGAGTAGCTACGGTTGCACGGCTCAATGATAACCCTTTGTCTGTATACCACAAATCCGGCCCCTTACAGGTGATGCAAACCACTTCTTCGCCAACAGTGATATTATCACTTAAAATGGGTTTCAAATCGTGTTTACGCAAGATGCTAATGATATCTGGAGATTTTGCTAGAGCATTGTGTTGTGCGTCCGTTAGGAGGAGATTCTCATTCTTTACCTTCACATGAATGATATCCTTCTCTTTCGTCTGAAGCACAAGTTTGCCCATGAGAAAGCCCCCTTTCAATTCATAAGACCACTCTCGAATGGTTCCCTCACATCGAATCTGTCCATCAACCATTTGAATGAGATCATCAAGCCCTACCTGCATGCCAATTCTAATAGCTTGAGAAACCGTCCCAGGCAGGGCAACATTCTTTGCCTCCCGTCCAGTCAAAACAATAGGGATCAACAAGACAGTAGAGTTTGGATAAAACTCAACCTGAGCTCGACCCTCTGCCTCAAGATCTGTGTAAGAGGAGCTCATAAGCATACTCAATCTGCCATTTTCAAGGTCTCCTATATAGGCTGCCTTTGGGGACATATCGAACACGTTAGGACTAATCATAGATATTTCAGGAAATGCTCTGCCCATTAAATCACCATCTAATACAGGTAAGCCAAAATCACCCGCTACACAAAAAGGGGTTAGAGCATTGGCCCCACCAACTTCTACGGGCATTAAGGCTCTCAGAGGTTTGCCCAAATCCTTTATCACCATATCCAATACGGGGCGCATTTGAAGCATTGATGTCTGTCGCCTCTCCAAGGGAAGAACCGCTCCAAAGAGAATCATAGCAGCAACTAAATCTTCATCTTTTAAATCTGCCAATGTTAAGAGTGGGATTGGGCCCCACTTTGATAAAGCTCTTTGAACAGTAGGTCTCAAGTGTTCTTGATCCCCTCCCCCTCCAGAACCAAGGAAACTACTCCCCCAACACAACGCGTTTAAATTATTAGCGTTGATTTCCGTAAACATATTTTGCCCCTTACGCGAACTCATTATTCAATCATGTTGTCAAAAAAAACATCATGCAGATTTCTCATCATCTCCAGAGAATGCTTCTTGTCGAAATTACTTTATACATAGTTGGAAACACGCTTATAGAATGTGTAAATAAGCATAACAAACTCGCAACCAATATATAATTTTTGCACCACAAATGGGCTATTTAAGCAGATATACCGCCTAAAATTCTTGGTTCAAAATCATTCACGGATGACTCTAAATCTACGACACGTTGCCCCTCTTGGTGGTATAACTATATTCTTTGATAATGAGGAGGTTGTCAACAAGGCGTGGGGACTAAACTGGATAAAATTTCAAATTAATTCTTCATTAGTAATTTTAACTTTAAGCAAACAATCTAACTTTCTCCACAACAAATCTATGGCGGAAATCAAGCAATCAGCTTTGTGCAATAGTAAAGAATCTAACCCCTTTTTAACTATTTTATGGTAGAATTAAAAGTTGTATAGGAGGAATCATGCGTCAACAGTCTCTATTAGTGCTTTTCATCGTTTTATTTACGATAGGGTCGTCTTTTTCCGTGCCTTCAGCTAATTTTAATGTCAGTTATGCGCCGATCGTAAAAATGGCAGCACCGGCTGTTGTGAGCATCTCTACCTCCCAAAAAATGAACATTTCCAACTCACTCCTCGGCAATGACCCCTTTTTTAATTTTTTCTTTGGCGTTGACCCTTCTAACCCTCAACTCTCTCAAGCTCCAAATGTAACAAGATCCCTTGGTTCTGGTGTCATTGTTGATGCAAGTGGGATTGTTGTTACATGCTCCCATGTTGTTGATAATGCTGAAAAAATAAGCATCAAGCTGAGTGATAACCGGGAATTTGAGGGGCAGATCATCGCCAAAGATAAGGCAAACGACCTCGTCGCCATACGCTTAATCGGACTCAACAACCCATCGGCTCTGCCAGTTGTCGTACTCGAAACCAACAACGTTGAAGTTGGCGATCTTCTTTTAGCTATTGGGAATCCTTTTGGCGTCGGACAGACCGTAACCAATGGAATCGTATCCGCCATCGCTCGAAATGTTCGGGGACGGATGCTGATCCAAACAGATGCTCCCATCAACCCCGGAAATTCTGGAGGTGCTTTGATCAGTATGAATGGAAAATTGATTGGGATCCCCAATGCCATTTTATCAAAAACAGGCTCCAGCCACGGAATTGGCTTTGCCATTCCAGCAACTCTTATTCAAAACCTCCTCGACAGCATTAACAATGGGGGGGTAATTCGACGCCCCTGGGCTGGAATTGATGGCCAACGCTTAACGACTGACTTGGCCACTAGCCTTATGTTGCAAACACCGCAAGGCGTCCTGGTTACCTCCATTCATCCCTTGAGCCCTGCGAAACCCGCCGGTCTTGCTCAAGGTGATGTCATAACTGGTATAAATGGGCAAACCTTGTCAAATCCAGAGGAGTTTATATATCGAATACAATCTATTCCTTTTGGACAAAACATTGTTCTTGATGTTGTGCGTAATCAAAACCCATTTCAAGTTTCATTCCAACCCATTTCCCCTCCTGCGATTCCTAAACCTGATACGCGTCGAATTCCAAAAGAAATCCCTTTGTTGGGAGATCTTGAAGTTGCCAATCTCTCCCCTGCCCTCGTTTCCGAATACCAACTACCGATCGGGACACCCGAAAGAGGCATCATCATCACAGATACGGGAAGGAACATGATAGCCCTCCAGTTAAAACTGAACCAAGGTGATTGTATTGAACAAATCAATCAACGCCGAATTGAATCTGTACAAGACTTATTTGAAGCAATACCTAATTTGCAAAATCCAGGATCCATTATTTTTCGTCAAGGTAATCGTCGAATTGAGGTGAATACAAGACAATGACAGATTTATTTGCGCTCAAAACACCGGAATACATAACCCCCCTTGCAGAAAGCATGCGCCCATCAACTTTAAATGAGGTTGTGGGACAAGAACATCTAACGGGACCTGAGGGGACCCTCCATCATTTCTTAAAGACCCCCCGCTTGCCTTCTCTCATTTTCTGGGGCCCTCCGGGGACTGGTAAGACAACCCTGGCACGCCTCATTGCCCAAGAACGAGACCAACCCTTTATACAACTGTCCGCTGTGTTTGCTGGTGTGGCTGACTTGCGCAAGGTATTTGAAGGCGCTTCAAAGGCAGGAAGCACAATATTATTTATTGATGAAATCCATCGCTTCAATAAGTCTCAACAAGACGCTCTGTTAGGGCCGATGGAAAGTGGTGTGATCACTCTTATTGGCGCCACTACAGAAAATCCTTCATTTTCCCTTAATTCAGCCTTGTTATCCCGCGCCCGCGTTCTCGTGGTAAATCCTCTCGAGCCGCAAGCCCTTGAGGCTCTTATTCTTCGTTCTGAAGAACATATAGGACATCCCCTCCCTCTAACCGCAGAAGGGCGATCAAGTCTCGTGCATCTCGCTGATGGGGATGGACGCATGCTCCTCAATTTGATCGAAACAATTCAAGAGCAACCCCTTGATAACCCATTAGCCCCACATGATCTTGCCCAACTTCTTCAACAGCGAGCTGCCATATATGACCGATCCCAAGAATTTCACTATAATCTCATCAGTGCCTTTATTAAGTCTATGCGAGGATCAGATCCCGATGCAGCTCTTTATTGGATGGCCCGGATGATACATGGGGGAGAAGACCCTCTTTTTATTGCACGTCGGATGGTGCGATTTGCCTCAGAAGATGTGGGGTTAGCAGACCCCCAAGCTCTTATTCATGCTGTCGCTGCGCAACAGAGTTATGAGAAACTCGGCTCCCCTGAAGGAGAACTCTCCCTCGCTAACGCCGCAACTTACCTGGCAACGGCTCCAAAATCGAATGCGGTTTATATGGCATGGAAAGGGGCAGAAACTGCTGCCAAAAACTCAGGCTCTCTCATGCCCCCTAAACATATTTTGAATGCGCCTACAACACTCATGAAAGTTGAGGGATATGGGCAAGGGTATGAATATGACCACGACACCCCCCATGGTTTCTCTGGACAAAATTATTTTCCAGAAAAACTAGGACATCAGACTTATTACCATCCAGTTGAACGAGGTTTTGAGCGAGATATCCAAAAGCGCATTGAGTACTGGAATAAATTGCGAAACACCCTTACGATTAAAAAATAGGAGAAGATGATGCCCATTTATGACATAACAGACTTAGCTAGCTATCGCGAACGCGGCCGTCGGATTTTAGGGATAGACCTCGGTGAGAAAACCATTGGTGTCGCCATTTCCGACGCAACTTGGAGCATTGCCACTCCTGTTATGGTCATCCGACGGACCAACAAAAATGCAGATATTGCCTCTGTGTTGAGCCTTGCCAGTCAATACCACGCTGTCGGCATCGTCGTTGGATTGCCCGTCAATATGAATGGATCCCATGGCCCCCAAGCGGAGAAAATGCGTGAGTTTGCAAGGTCTTTATCTGAGCTTTCTGAAGTATTAGTAGCCTTGTGGGATGAGCGGCTCTCCACGGCTGCAGTCAATCGCACCCTAATTGATGCGGACATGTCCCGTAAACGTCGCGGAGAGGTGGTTGACAAGCTTGCTGCTACCTATATCCTTCAAGGTGCGCTCGATCGCTTGAAAACAGTTGAAAACTCGGGCCTTCCCTACTCGCGCTTCTAGCTTCTTTTATGTGAAAGAATCCCTAATCAGCAAAAGTTGAAATATCCTTTAAGGCCGTTCCATAGCTTTAAGAGCTTCTTTGGTAAATTCGTAAAAGGCCAGGATCTTTGGAGAATCCTGCATCCGTTTATGATATGTATAATAGAAAGGAACCCGATGATCGGGCATATCCGGAAATACATCAACTAAAAGGTTCTTTTCCATAAGCCGACGGTCATAATAGTAAGCACCAATACCATATGCGTGTAATAATGCCGCCCGCATGTTCAAACCATTATTCACGCCAATAAAGGGCTGATCATATTGATCAGGAGCGTTATCTTTGACCACTTGAAGGTTCAGTGTTTCCTTATTCTCACCCGTATACCCAATCAACCGATGATCCTTTAATTCCGCATACGTTTTTGGTGTTGAATGCTTCTCGAGGTAACTTGGTGCCGCATAGATACGCTGTATCATATCCAACAAGTGATGTTGAACAATGTCAGGATCATGAATAGAAAGTGGGAGCACGCCAACGTCTGCATCTCCAATTTTAAATTCAAACATATCCGTGACTGATGAAAAGTTGAAACGCAGTTTTGGATACTTTTGAGAAAAAGATTCAAGAGACTCCATTATCAAATCTGTTGTCCCAATTCCAGTGGCAATTTTTAAAGTTCCTTGTGGCTCAGCATCTTTCTCACGAATGACAGCTGTCTCTTGCTCTAACTCACCAACAATTCGCTGACATAACTCAAAATAAATTTTACCATGTTGACTCAAATCTAACCCACGAGAATGACGAACAAAAAGTTCCATGCCAACTTCTTTTGCAAGCGCTGTCATTTGACGACCCAAATTGGGCTGTGTCGTCCCCAACTCTTTTGCCGCAGCGCTGAGGTTGCCCCTTCGCGCAACAACCATAAAGGACCGAAGATGATTTAAATTAAAGTCCATAAAAGCATCTCCCCTACTTAAAGACATATACAAAGCAATTAATTCATGTGAAACCTTAACACAGATTTAAGCTCAAAATATTTAAGAAAGTGATAACAAATAATAAAAAATTGAAAATTGTTTAATTATAGGGACGTATATTGAAGAGGGCTTTGAAATTTAAATACCTAAGAAAAAAGTTTTTCTTCGCATATTGTTTCTTAAACTTAATGACAGTTTATAGAATTTCTTCTGCTTGGTTATCTATAAATAGGGTTAATACAGTTCATCATATGATCATACTTGACTGTATCAAATATGACTATTGTTGGCTTCGATGTAAATGACATCATTTTCTCAAAATAAAATGCATATAGAACTTAAATTACATTTATATCAATAAGGTATAACATTAATACTTAAAATAAAGCCGGCTTCTAGATTTAATTTAGTTTGCTATATCTAACTTTTTAATTTATATATATCCTGCAGCTTACTAATTAATCATTAAAAGAAACTTCACTATATTAGTGAGGCTCTCAGGATGTCTTATTACTAAAACCTAAATGATATTATATATCACACTTAGTTTCTTACAAAAATCGGAGCCCAACCAATTGCATTTAAATTTGCTTCAAAATTAATTTTTTCCATTTTTTTCTCCACGTATACGAATTAGGTCTTTTAGACGCTTTGTGACTTCTTGAAATCGCCACATCTTCATAATTAATTGCTACACCATATCCATGCAAGAAAATTTGCTCAAAATTTTGGTGCCCGCCTGTCCACTTAGATAAAATTTTGTACAAAGTAGGGGCAAAATATTAGCATAAGACTGGCCCCCAAGAGGCGACTGATTCGATGTGCGTTAAAGCGTCACATAGCGTATTCTATGGGATTGCACTTCTTATACACGACAAAACGGGGAACATTCGTAAAAGGACAGTTTGATTGCAATGACTGCGTAAATTCTCATAGGAAAAGGCCACCAACATAGGGGCTTGCCCAACTTCTTCTATTATGGAATATAATTATGACCGCTCCATTACCCTTAAGGCTTCTTTTGCAACTTCATGAAAAGCCTGAACCTTCGGAGAATCTTGCATACGTTTATGATAAGTATAATAAAAAGGAACCCGATGATCAGGCATATCCGGAAATACATCGACTAAAAGGTTCTTTTCCATAAGCCGACGGTCATAATAGTAAGCACCAATACCATACGCGTGTAACAAGGCCGCCCGCATGTTCAAACCATTATTCACACCAATAAAGGGCTGATCATATTGATCAGGAGCGTTATCTTTGACCACTTGAAGGTTCAGTGTTTCCTTATTCTCACCCGTATACCCAATCAACCGATGATCCTTTAATTCCGCATACGTTTTTGGTGTTGAATGCTTCTCGAGGTATCTAGGTGCCGCATAGATACGCTGTATCATATCGGTTAAATGATGTTGTACGATATCAGGATCATGAATAGAAATAGGAAGCACACCGACGTCTGCATCACCAATTTTAAATTCAAACATATCTGTAATAGACGAAAAGGTGTAACGTAGCTTTGGAAATTTATGTGAGAACAATTCAAGGGCTTCAATAATCATGTCTGTCGTGCCGATACCGGTTACAATTTTTAAGGTCCCTTGTGGCTCAGAATCCTTTTCACGAATGACGATTGTCTCATGCTCTAACTCTCCAACAATTCGTTGGCACAACTCAAAATATTCTTTACCATGTTGACTCAAATCTAACCCACGAGAGTGACGAACAAATAGTTCCATGCCAACTTCTTTTGCAAGCGCTGTCATTTGACGACCCAAATTGGGCTGTGTCATCCCCAACTCTTTTGCCGCAGCACTGAGGTTGCCCCTTCGCGCAACAACCATAAAGGATCGAAGATGATTTAAATTAAAGTCCATAAAAGCATCCTCCCCGTGCGACCTGACCGTTACAATTAAATCATAAGGTACAATAGCTGAGATATATGCTTAATTGAATTAAGAAAATAAAGCAATTGTAAATTGCTACATCATTATTAGAGAATTACATTAGTCATTTTGACAAAGGAATTGTTGATTTAATTGAAACTAAGAAAGTTAAAGTTATAAAACTACTCAAATTCATAAATTATCTAACAATTAAGATAATATATTAATGCCACGAACATTATAAAACTAGGTAAAACAATACATTGGCACATATATTAATTACAAACAAACATAAAGCCAAAATTAAACAGGTGCATTGTTAAACAAAACAATACTTTAATTTATTCAAAGATTGAATACTTTAAATGTCTTAGATATCATCCTATCAGATATAGATTTACATTAAAATATTTAAAGAATACAGCCGGCTATTAAGTCTACTTCAATATTTCAAACTTAGTTTTTTATGTCAGAGTGTATTGAAATATTGTCTTACATACACTTCTTACTTACTCATGCAGGCTTTTCATGATAGCCTGCATTCAAAACTTGATAGAGAACCTATCTAGTTCCGTACAAACATTGGGCCCCAAGCGACTGCACTTACATTAGCTTCGTAGTTGATTTTTTCCATTTTTTGTCTCCCCTTTTAGATTTTATCTTCGCTAGATGCTTGGTGACTTTTTTGATTTAGCCACACCTTCATAATTAATAGGTTCACTTTTGGTATGCAATAAAAATTGCTTCAAATTCTGACCTCCGCGTGTTCATTTACCTAAAATTTTGTACAAAGTAGGGAAAAAATATTAAAGAAACTGTGGGTCTTAAGAGACACCTCATATGGTACGCGACAAAGCGTCGCATACCGTAGTTGTGCGGGGTTGAAATTTCTTATCCGCGAAGGGGTGGTGTTATCCGTAAAAGAGTAATTTGATTGCGATGGCGGCGCAATATCTCAAACTTAAAGCCTGCCAACATAAAAGCTTGCCCAACTTCTGGTATCAGTCGAACTTCGTATAATACGAGACCTGCGATGGTTGCTGCTTCTTCGTCTGGCAAGTCCCATTCGAACTGACGATTGAGGTCACGAATTGTGACGCTTCCATCAACAATATAGGACCCGTCTTCCTGGGCACGAACACCGCGCACGGTCACATCATGCTCGTCAGAAATATCACCAACAATTTCTTCCAAAATATCTTCAAGCGTCACAATCCCCATGATGGAACCATACTCATCAACCACGAGGGCAAAGTGCTCCCGACGTTTACGGAAGGCTTGGAGCTGCTCCAGAAGATCTGTACTCTCAGGAACAAACCAAGGCGGGCTTGCAATGGTCGTGATGTCCAATTGATTCACTTTGCCGTCTTGGGCTTGAACAGCACGCAGAAGAGCCTTAGCATTAATAACACCGATCACATTGTCGGGATCATCTTTAAACAATGGGACCCGTGTAAATGGGCAAGCCAAGACCTGTTCTACGATCGCCTCTGGAGGGTCTTCGGCATCGACCATCGTCACGTTTTTGCGATGAATCATAATTTCACCTACTTGGACAGATCCCAAATCCAAAATGCTCTTGAGCATGGCCCGTTCATGAGGCACATCTTGCCCTGGACCGTGATGCAGGTCTATGACACCGCGTAATTCTTCCAAGGTTGCATGGGAAGCGGAAGATACCCGAACTTGAAAGCGAAACAGTTGTAGGGTGATACGCGCGATATAGTTGATGGCTACCGTCAGTGGCCGAAAAATCTTACAAATAAGTCCCATTGGTTTGGCCAGAAATATGGCGACGCGTTCCGGTTGATTTACGGCAATAATTTTTGGCAGCGTTTCTGCATAGATCACGATCAGACCGCCAATAATAAGCGGAGCATATATGACCCCTCTGCCATCTTGAAACACCCGATCCACAACTTCCGTCATAAGAGAAGTCGCAAAAGTCATAAAGAAAGTGGCGCACATCAGAAGGGCGCTCAAAGTCAAACCAGGTGTTTGTTGTAAGAAACGAATGTTCAGGGCGTTTTTGTCGCCGCGTTTGGCCATATGATGTAACTTAGGCTTAGAGGCGGCGGTAATCGCCGTTTCGGAAGCTGATAAAAACCCAATCCCAATGAGTAATAAAAGTATAATAAATCCAAGGAGTAATGTCATGATCTATGGCAACAATCTTGATCAAAAATTTGCGTTGTAATGAAAATAGGGTCTAATTGTAACGTATACAGTCTACTCAAGCTCTTTATTCTCTTTTTTTCTTGTCCGCAAGGAACGGGAAGCTGTGGTTGAGGCTAACTGAAACTCTGTCATCTCTTCTGCAGCTTCTTCTTCACTATCCGTCTTCTTTTGGCCCTTTTGGTCTTTACTGACGTAAACGTAATGAATAGATTTATTACGGACCAGTAATGGTCTATTTGAGGCTGTTGTCTCTAAGCCTGGACTTAACCTTCCTGGATATGGCTTTACATAGACCGGCATGGGCGCAAGATCTGTATCATGATTTCCAACGATTGCATGAATAGCACTCAAAAGACTTTTGCACTTGTCAATATGAGAGGCATTCTGGGGATGACGGTCTAATGACTTTAAAAACTCCTGAATATCCTGATACAGATTTGCATAGTACTCCTGATCCGGGCGTTCCTTAGAGCATTTTCTTAATCGAAGAGAAAACTCTTCTAAATCAGTTCGGCACTGAAAAGGATTTATCGAAAGATTAGAAGGCGCATTATCTGCTAAAACACTTGAGGACGCGAAGATGCTACTTCCTAAAATAAGGGCTAAGGCCAAAGCATTCTTATATCGTTTCACCATCAAGTTTCTAGCCATTTTTAACCCATTCTTATCCTTTGTACCTTTATAATCATAGAAAGTTTGCGTTAAAAAGTAAAGGCAACATTGTTTTTCACCCTTAAGACCCTACTTACAAATGGGTTAAAAACACGACTTCATCCCCATAAACCGAGTCATTAGACCTATTGGGGAGGTTGGTGTTATTAGTGAGCAAGATATAGTGAGGCTAGGAAAATAGACCATGGCAAATACGCGCAAATATCTGCTTTTCTCTATCATTCTCATGCTCTTTCTCCCAACTTGGGCATTAGATGAGTTCATTGAAGAATATAATGAAGGTACAGAACTCCAGGATTTTACTCATGTTCCTCGAGAGCTCAATAAACTTACCGATCGTGGCCTGGGAGAATGGTATTTGACTTGCAATCGCCTGTTCGCGTTGGCTGAAGCTGATCAACCCCCCCCTCCCCCCCTAGACCCCGAAATCGTCTTTCAAGAGCTTCTTACAAAACAAGCAAAGCCTATTAATTGGTCTGTCATACCAAAAGTTGGCGTCAACGAAGGGGGTCATCATTACGTTTTGAATCCGGAAGCGATTGCGCTATGGAGTATTAAAATAAATGGTGCCATCCTCCCTCAGGGTGATCCAGGCGCTATACACCAAACAACTTTAGAAGGAGATCTTCAAACGGCCCAAAAGGAGAATGTTGAAAGCATCCACAAAACAATCTCTCATAAGCTTTTGAACTACAATGACATCTTTGGCACCTTGGCATCGGTACTTGAAAGTACTCTTTCGCCTGATTCTTGTTACATTAGTTATGTGTCTGGTTTGAATTATGGTAAGAATCCCTATTCTGAATGGCATAGCTTTTATGCAAAGAATTTGATAGGAGAACTCCTTGGGCTCTCCTGGAAACCTAAAGTAGGCCCAAATGGAAACGAGGTTTGTCCCCTCCTCCTCAGAAGTTCAATTGAGGAAAGTGTTAAGATATTCTATAGTCTCATTGACTTTGATGAATTACTATCGACATTAGTGTTTAGACTAAACAATGTCGTCTTACCCATGGCAAGGTACCAGTTTACTACCTTGAGTACGAATTATGTGTTGGTCTCAACTGTAATTGACGGACCACAAAATCTAGGTCGGAAAATGAAAAGAATACAGGATTTCATTCAAAAGCAGATTACCCGAGAAGAAGTAATCAGCCTCTTAGTGGAAATGGGTATTTTACAGACCAAAAAAGGAATGCCCCATGAATAAGGTAACATCTATTTTCTTGGATCAACCTCCGAACTTCAAGACGAGTGTTATTGCGGCTGCTTGTTATTGCGAATGCAAAGGCAAAATACTTCTTTTGAGGCGAAATCCTCATAAATCTCTTGGAGATACCTGGGGTGTTCCCGCAGGAAAACTTGAGGAAGGAGAGACTCCCCGCAAGGCCGCTATTCGAGAAGTGTTTGAAGAGGTGGGATTACATCTACGGGAGGAACAACTCAAGGAGTTGCCAAAGATTTATGTACGTCGCCATGGAGCAGATGTTGTTCTGTACAGATTTAGAACGGTATTTTTGACCTTGCCCTCTTATTCCTTAAATTTAGAGGAGCATTCATGTGCTCAGTGGTTTTCAATCCAGGAGGCTCTGGAGTTGCCACACATTACAGGCGGTGTAAAAGCGCTTGCTTACTATGAAATGAAAGGGCGGGAGTGAGGGTAGCTTAAAAGATCGACCCCATTTCTGGAACCTGATACCCTCAAAAAGCCTTCAAGACGTACTGAGCTGGATAATTGTCGCGAATATACTCAGCTAAGGCCGCAATGACCCGGTCAACGGTGGTGTTGGTTGGTTCATCAAAGGTTTGGACAACAACATTGGCTTCCCCGTAAATAGGGTAACGCTCGGAAATAAAATCTTCCAAAGTTGCGCGATGGCGACTTGAATCTTCTAATAAAGGCCGATCGGTGCGCCTGGAAACACGGGCGACGAGGGTGTCAAGGTCCGCTTTCAACCAAACGGAGATGGCTTTATCTTTTATTTGGGCACGTGTATCGGGATTCATAAATGAACCGCCACCGGTTGCCAAAACATGGGGTTCCTGTTCAAGGAGTCGATTTATAACACGGAACTCCCCATTAATGAAGGCATCTTCTCCAAAGACATCGAGAATTTCTTTGATATGGCATCCTGCTGCTGACTCAACTTCCATGTCTGAGTCAAAAAAAGGCACTTCGAGTCGTTTCGCAAGACGTCGTCCAATGCTGGTTTTTCCTGCTCCCATAAGGCCTACCAAGACAATTGTCTTAGGTGGACGAAAGCTGAGAGGGGCCCCTTGTGACCGATAATTTGTTTCTTCTTTCATGATTGAAAAATATACAGGACATATACGCTTAACTCAAGAAATAAATACACAAAAGTGAAAAGTGGAAAAGGGGACTTACTTCGTAAAGTAGACTTCTACGTACACACTAGGCATAGCAGTCAAATTGAGTTGCTCCCCAACTTAATGCTGCTTCATGTGCTTTTGTGTGACTTTTTGAATAGGTTCGAGGCGGGTTAACTTAGTTTTAATTACTTAATGGTATGATGTTAATAAATGGGCCTTATATAGAGATACTTTTTCAATGAACTTAAAAATAACTTGTATACTAATCGCTACGACATTAAATGTCTCAGGAGTGGATCTAATCCCTGACTCTCCGCGCTCCCCGCGCCACTTGGATGAGCGTTATACGCTGCCAAGAGAGGTACATGAATCTTTACAAAGAATAAAGCACTTATTGGGAGAATTAACAATTGGAAAAGGTGATAAGGGCGATTTCGATTTGGCTAGGCTCCGCTATTTCGATAGTCGGGGCCCGCAAAATAAGGAAAAATACACCAAGCTAATCCAAAGAATTACTTTTCTTTTGAATCGAAAAATTGAGGTAATCGCCCAACGTGATTACAACTACGAACAGTTAGCTAAATTAGAACCGCTTACGCAGGATGATCTAGAACTATTGCATATCCTTAAGAAGGCTCTTACCGAAGTAGAAAAACCATTGTGGGAATATTCCAGCTATTTATCCTCTGCGAAGAAGGGGGTTGACTATACTGAGAGCCAAAAAGTAATCGTCACAAAGATCGTCTCTATCATTGACAAGATTTTTGGAGAATCAAAAGTCAGCTTTACTTATACCAAAGTGACACGCGCCCAGCGCGGAATGTTAGAAGAGGCGATCAAAGACTCCTCATCAATTCAATTAAGCCTTAAGGAAATTGAAGCAAAAATAAAAGAGCATATGAACAATCTCTATGGGATCTATTGGTCGCTAGGTTTAACGCAAGGGGGAATAAGTTTTCCACCCTATTCCTCTTTGCCAAATAGCAAAGTTGAAATGGAGTCCTTGATGTTGACCTTCTATGAGCAGAAAGCTCGGCTTATGGATAAGCTCTTAGCTGTAGACATTCTCCAGCACCTTTCAATTCTTGACTTCGCCATTGATGCCTTTAATGAACATTTCTTTAATGGTGGAAAACCGCCTGTTGTGGAAGGGGTAAAAGATGCGCTCGTGAAATTGGGTGCTCTGGTTATTTCAGTCCCCTATGGCCTATATAAAAGGTACGCAACAGAACCAACAGAAGTTCGGGTCACGAAGATGGCTGAATTGAGCAAGCAAATTCAAAGTTTATGTCTTCAGTATTTAATAAAGAGTGATAGCACATTTGTCCATCGGACGCTTGAACACCTAGATCAAGTAGAGATGAAGTTAAAAGAAAAATTAGAAAATTACAAAAGAAAAGATGAAATATGGATTTTATCTCTCGATGGCGGCGGCATTAGGGGTATTATCGCTGGGACAGTCCTTGATGATATATCGAAAAAGTTAAAGGTTAAAATTCCAGAAATCTTTGATTTATTTGCTGGTACGTCTACGGGAGGCATTATTGCCCTTGGTCTGACGATTCCACTCCAATATGGTTCTGAGGTGGCAGCGCATCAAGCTGGAGAAGTGCTCAACCTCTATCTACAAGAGGGGAATAGTATCTTCCCAACGATGAACTTTATCACAAAAACTTATGGGCAAGCTAAAGACGCCGCCTATCTGCCTGAAAATATTGAAAATCTATTCTTCAAATATTTTGGGACATATCCTATGAGCGCAACCACTAAGCCGGTTATTGTGGCAACCCTTGATAAGAAGAATAAAAGGACAGAAATAATTTCGTCTTTTCATGCGATATCAGATCCAGCTTATGATTTTCCTATTTGGCGCAGTGCTCGTTCAACAAGCGCAGCACCAACCTATTTTCCTCCTCATCTCACTAAGTCCTATGGCGGTTTAGCACGGGAGTTCGTAGATGGTGGTGTAACCACGAATAATCCAGTCCATGAAGCTTTAATGGAAGCCAGAAAGATATATCCTGCTGCCAAAAAAATTAATATAGTTTCTATTGGTACTGGTAAGGCCTTGTTTCAAGAGAAAAGTAAGCGTGGTGGCAGTGGCGGATTAAAAGGGGCATTAGATACCTTTTCCAATGCTATGGAAGATAGCGAGAAAAAAGCTGAAGAATTGTTGAAACGAGATTTAGAAGAGCTCAAACAAAATGGGTATATCGTTGCTTATTACCGTTTAAATCCAGATCTACCAGAGAAAATTGATTTGGATGATGTTGGTAAAGATAATATTTTCAAATTAAACACAGCAGCGAAAACCGCTTTAGATTCTGAGGAATACAAAAAACTCCAAACGGCTCTAGAAGTTCACCTGGCTTCTAGACAAAAAAAATGAGATTTCAATTAACTGTGTCAAGCCTCAAGAATTAAATGGTCGGACAATAGAAATGCTTTGAATCAAAGTATCCCGACTTCCATCCTCAAGTATGAATTTTACAGCTCTGTTTCGACTTCCTCAAGCACTTTGGCACGATATCCCCACGTTAATGCGAAGAAGAATGTAGACAGAAGCGCGGCCGTGATGAAGAAGATAAATCCACCATTCCATCCATAATTATCAGCAATCCAACCAACACAAATGCCGCTTAAGGCGCTCCCCACATAGGCAAATGTACCTGTAAGACCATGGGCCATCCCGACCGCCTTTTTGGATGCTATGTCAGCAGAGGCAACTCCCGCAAGGACTTGAGGACCATATACAAGGAAGCCAAGAACTATCATTGTAAAGGCACTCATGAGCTGATTGCCTGCAGGTACCCACCACAAACAGCTCAGACAGACGATGAGAAGGGTCATATAGATAACACTGACGGGCCCCCGACGACCACTAAAGTAACGGTCGGAAACCCACCCAGCTGCCACGCCCCCAAGAATGCCCGCAAGATCATATCCAACGACTTGCCACCCGGCTGTCATTAAGGTCGCTCCTTTAAGTTCTTTCAAAAACGTTGGTGCCCAACTCAAAATGCCCAAGCGAACGATATAAAAGAACATATTGGCCATACAAACATAGTAAAGAAGATGATTACTGAACGCGAGCCGGATCAATTCTCTGGGAGGCAGATGTTCCTCTTCCTCTTCTTGAGAATCCTTAACCAACCCTTTGTGTTGTTCAATTGAAGGTAAGCCGATCGATTGGGGGGTATCGCGCAGTCGGTTAAAGAGAAAACATGCAGCCCCCATGACCAAAATGGCAGGGACAAAAAAGGCGGATTGCCAACCAAAATTCGCAATAAGTACGCTTGACATAAAAACGATGACGGCTCCTCCCAATTGGTGAGCCACACTGGTGAATGCCCATTTGGTTCCTAACTCTGTTGGGCTAAACCAATGGGTTAACATTCGGGTAATCGGTGGCCACCCCATAGATTGAAACCAGGCATTAATGGCATATACTACACCAAAGAAATAAAGGCTTGAGCCAAATCCTAAAAGAAAACATGTCGCTGCAGACCCCACCAACCCTATGGTCATAAAATAGCGGGCATTGGAGCGGTCACTGAAATAGCCGTTCACAAATTTACCAATTCCATAAACAACCATCCAAATGCTGATGATGCCGCCCAGCTGGGTTTTCGTATACTCATATTCCCCCATCAAAATAGGCATTGCTATCGAAAATTGATTCCACCGAACAAGGTAAAAAGCCGAATATCCAAAAATCATGCTGTACAGGATACGCAACCGCCAATAGGCATAACGCTCATCAACCGATTTTGCCACCTCAGCTTGAGGGGGAAAATCTAATTGCTCCGCAACAGCGGACAAGTTCACATTTTGCAATTGTTTCATGCTTTCTTCCTACTTTATTTTAAGTACGTGAGAAGGGATTGACCTTTTGAAATGCAGAATTTCAATTCACACATGGGTATCTCAAAACAATCCTTGTTGATAACAATTCCACACCCTAGCCTAACACAACAGGAAAAAAAAGAAAAAACATTGCTTCGTTTTTAAAAAATAGCTCTATAATGAGGCTACAAGCGAGAAAGAGGTTATTCATGACAACGAACCGAAATACAAATAGCCTTCCCCGGAAGCCTGATATTCACACCCTTGGGAAATTGCTGCCCTATATTTGGCCGAAAAATCTGCCTCAAATTCGGGCACGGGTTATCTTTTCGATACTCTGTTTGATCACGGCAAAGGGCGCAACACTCTTGGTTCCCTTGATATTTAAGAATGCGATCGACGCCCTTTCGCCCGCCCACCAAGGCTTGATAACTGTTCCTGTCATTCTCATTATCTCCTATGGCCTCGCGCGTCTGGTCTCGGCTCTTTTTGCGGAACTTCGAGATGGCATTTTCGCGTCTGTTACCCAACGCGCCGTGCGCCAAGTGGGCCTGGCCGTCTTTCACCATTTGCACCAGTTGGGCTTACGATATCACTTAGAACGCCAAACCGGGGGTCTAAGTCGTGCCATCGAGCGTGGCACGAAGGGCATTGAGACGCTTCTTCAGTTTTTGACCTTCAACATCATCCCCACCATTGTAGAGATTCTGCTCGTCGGCATCGTCTTGTGGGTTCTTTATGACTACCGCTTCTCCCTCATCACCTTGTTAACGATGGTCGCCTACATCCTGTTCACCTTAACGATTACTGAATGGCGCATCACATTTGTCAGGACCATGAATGCAACGGATTCCGAGGCTCACACCAAAGCCATCGATAGCCTCCTCAACTTTGAAACCGTCAAATATTTTGGCAACGAGGCGCATGAAGCTTCTCGATTTGACTCCGCCTTGAAGCGATATGAGACTGCGGCCATCAAGAGCAAGCTCTCCCTTGCCTTTTTGAACATTGGCCAAGCGGTGATCATCTCTTTCGGGTTGGTAGCGGTAATGATGATCGCGGGACAAGCCGTGACAGCGCAAACGATGACCGTCGGTGACTTTGCTGCCGTGAATACCTACCTCCTACAGCTTTACATCCCCCTTTTCACCCTCGGATTTGCCTACCGTGAAGTGAAATTGTCCCTGGTGAGTCTGGAAGAGATGTTTGATCTGCTCCATGTCCCAGAGGAGATTCAAGACCTGCCGGAAGCACTTGAATTAAAAGTGAATGGCGGAGAGATTGAGTTCGACCATGTCAGCTTTGCTTATGCACCGGATCGCCCCATCTTGAAGGATATCTCGTTCCATCTGCCTGCGGGTAAAACCGTGGCGATTGTTGGCTCCAGTGGGGCGGGAAAGTCCACGATCGGGCGGCTCCTTTTCCGGTTCTATGATGTCACGAAAGGGCGTATCACCATCGATGGTCAAGACATCCGCAGCGTCACTCAGCACTCTTTGCGCAAAGCCATCGGCGTCGTTCCTCAAGACACTGTCCTCTTTAACGATACGATTGAATACAACATCGCTTATGGAAATCCGGCGGCCACCCAGAAGCAAATTGAAGGAGCGGCGCGCCATGCACATATTCATACCTTTATCATGAGCCTGCCTCAAAAATTTAAAACGCGTGTAGGAGAGCGCGGCCTGAAACTCTCGGGCGGCGAAAAGCAACGGGTCGCGATTGCCCGTACTCTATTGAAAAATCCCCCGATTTTTCTCTTTGATGAGGCAACGTCAGCCCTGGATACCCACACGGAGAAGCAAATTCAGGCCAATCTTCTTGAGCTTTCGGCCAACCACAGCACGGTCATCATCGCCCACCGCCTCTCCACGGTCATTGACGCAGATGAGATCCTGGTCCTTGATCAAGGCAAAATCGTCGAGCGTGGCAAGCACAAAGACCTCCTGGAACGCGAGGGGCTCTATACCGCCATGTGGCAGCGCCAGCAGCAACAAAACCAGGGGGAGAGTGTTTAGTGCCATCGCAAAATGAAGGAAGAGCCAAAGAATTCCGGGCAATAAAGCAGCGCCTAATTATTACTCAGGTTATTACCTCATTCGATATGTGTTGTGGAGTGACCATAAGCCGATTGAGTTGAATAAGGCTATCGAAACAGCCGCTGCGTGAAGTTATTACAAGGAATAATACCCCTCACCCGCCTCTTCACTTTGTTCAGAGTCGACCTCTCCCACAAGGGGAGGGGTAAAGAACAGCCTTCTATTTTAACCAAGAAAATAATATACTTTTTAACTCGTGTATTTTCACCTCTCCCCTTGTGGGAGAGGTCGACACGGAGCGAAGCTACGTGGCGGGTGAGGGGTGGCAACAGGAGAATAATTCACCAAATCAAATAATTTCAGCCAACGCAGCGCTCGCAATGATTTGATTTATTTATGTTATTCTTATATTTTTGTATGCCTTTTGGCCTGTGGAATAGCCCATATCTCTCATTTTGTCATCCCATTACTCAAGCAATGGAATAGTTTACATCTCTCACCCGAAAAGCTACACACACCCCCCGAGTCTATTGCCAGCCCGGGGGTTTTTATTTGAGGCGACCTACCCCTTCACCCGTTCGAAGACAGAATCCACGCCCTCATGAAGCAGGGTGACCATCATTCGGTCTGATTTCCCTTTCTCCTGAGAGAAAATCACTTCACCTTGGTCGTATCCGCTGAAACCAAAGGAAAGATCTGATCCCGGAAACTGAAAGGCATTTCCATTCCAATGGTCAAGCTTGACCTTGGGGCGATCCTTGTAGGTTAGAGTGAGCGCATCCCCCTCTTTTCCAATTTCGAGTCGCCCATACAAGGCATTTTCATATATTCCAGTATAATCATCTAGGTTTCGAGCCGGCGCCAGGCTTTGTAACATCTCAACACGCCGATGCTTTTCATATTTTTCCCGATAACTCTTACTTTCTTCAAATAATGTTTTAGCCCAATCTTGTTCATCGGGCACTTTCAAATACAAATCCATAAATTTATGTGTGATGCCCTCAGGAAAGAGACTCACTCGCATTCCCCCCATGTTCGCCAACACCGCGATCCCGAGCTTCTCTTCGGGGATCATAAATATAAGCGAGCGGGTCCCGCGCATACCCCCCATGTGACTGAGCACTGAAACACCGGCATAGTCTTGAATGAACCATCCCATGCCATAGTGAACTTTTGTGACACGATTCTTGGGAAATTGGCGGTGACCTTGCTTGGCAAGATCCACATGGGGTGTTCGCATTTCATTCAGACTTGCGGCGCTCACAACCGCTTTCCCATCAATTTCCCCGTTGTTAAGTTGAAAGATCATCCATTTCCCTATATCCAAACCTGTAGATATGATCCCGCTAGAAGCGGGAAAGGTAAGTATTCCAGGATTCCCATTCGGCATGTTGCGTGTCTTTTGTAGGGCAACATCATGAAACGTAGGCTCGGGGGCTTTTTTTCGAAATATCCCCAGAATCTTTTCCCATAAGGTTAACGGAGCCGCCGTGCCTAGCCGCGTTTCCTGCAACCCCACTGGCTCAAATAACTCTTCTTGAAAAAGCTGAGCTAAGGGTTTGCCCGTTACTTTCTCCAGAATAGGCCCCACAAGGCCCACCGTGACGTTTTGATAAGCATAAGTGTTTCGAAATGCAGCCGAATCTATGGGAATATTTTTCAATGCCAGCATGATTTGAGAGCTGTCCCAGCCCAATTCAATCAAAGAATCTCCCGCAAAACCTGGCAACCCTGAGCGATGGGACAATAAATCCTCAATCAAGAGGTCTTGAGATACTTTAGGGTCTTGCAATTTGAGGTCAGGCAAGTATTTCGAGACTTTATCTTTCCAATGAAGCTTCCCTTGATCCACCAACCGCGCTATCAGCATGTTGGTAAATGTCTTTGTAACCGAGGCTAATGCAAAGGGCGTGTGCTCATCAATCGGTTCCTTTTGGCCGACAATTTTGACGCCAAACCCTTTGATATAAGCAATTTTTCCATCTTTCACAACAACAACGACTGCACCCGGAATACCTTCGGCTGCCATTGATTTTTCAATATAAGCTTCTAAAAGGGGAAAGACTGAATTGAGGGGGGCTCGCTCTTGTCCCCATGTTGGAAACAGAATGAGAAGTGCAACGAAACCGTATTTAAAAAAGCGCCTCATTAAGAACTCCTAAAATTTAACATATAATTAGTCCTAGCATGAATTCCTTATTCACTCAACATCTTGATAATAAAAAGTAATATAATTTAATTTAATCTTGAACATTTACGATATTTTAACAAATCCTCTTTAAAATAAAAATATAGAGAAATGTTAGGAATTAATAAGACACGATGGAATATGACGAATTATATGACGAAAGCCCATACGTTTCTAAAGAAGTCCCACGACGAGGAGGAACAATGACGACCGCACGATCCACATATTTGATTTGTTTAACAATACTTGCGGGCATTAGTGCCCTACTCTATTACGGGTATGTTCAAGACCAATTCGTGATCACAAGTGGTGGAAATTTTATCTCCATCTTCGATCGTAAGAACCATACGTTAAATGTGTGTGACAAGGGCAATTGCACGATGGTTACACCGAGATTCGAGAACAATCCTTACATGACACATGGAATGACCCCACAAATTTCTATGCCGACACAAACGGGCATGACTGGTGGACAACCTGGCGGACAACCTGGAACACGCCTTCTTGGTTCTTTTCCGCAACAACCAGGAATGGGTGGCAATCCTCAAATGAATCCTCAGATGATGCAACAAATGCAACAAAGAGAGATGCAACAAAGAGCCATGATGCAACAGCAGGGGCAGAATCCCCAGATGATGGGACAGCCTCAAATGGCAGGAATGAATCCGCAGATGAACCCTCAGATGAATCCTCTGTTGATGCAACAGATGCAACAACGAGAGATGCAACAAAGAGCCATGATGCAACAGCAAGCGGCAAACGCCCAGATGATGCGCCCTCAAATGGTAAGTGGGGCCCCTCAAGGAGCCCAAGCACAAGTGGCAGGTGGCGCTCAACAACCCGCCGGCCAATCCCAAGTCCAGGACGTGAAACCAGCGGATGAGGAAGAAGCAACTACCGAAGAATCAACGAAAGAAGAAGCTACGACGGAAGAAGAAGCTACGACGGAAGAAGGCACAGAAAAGAAGACTGAAGAAGAAACGACTGAGGAAACTGAAGAAGAAGCTGCGCCCGTTTAAGGACTTTCCTCTTCGACTCATTTTTGTCATGATACCCCAAAGATACCATCTTTGGGGTTTTTCATGTCGACACAAACCTTGTCAAGGCCCATATCCAAGGTCTTCTTTGATTTGATTCTTCCGCCTCGATGCTTTGGGTGCGGAGATCTCACAAACAATCACCACACATTATGTTCACATTGCTGGAAAAGCTGCACTTTCCTTTCTTCTCCCTGGTGTACCCTATGTGGATGGCCCTTTCCCTATGAAGTACCGGACCAAACCGTATGCCCCTCATGCCATCGCCTTCCCCCCTTATTTGTTCAAAGTCGAAGCGCCCTGGCTTATACTGAAGCGTGTCGCCGTTTTATTTTAAAGTTCAAACAAGGAGATGGAACTTACCTCGCCCCAGGACTTAGCAAGCTCATGATTCGTGTTGGACAAGAAGTCTTGATGAATACGGATCTTCTTATTCCTGTTCCCTTGCACTGGATGCGGCTGTTTCTTCGACAATATAATCAGGCAACGCTTCTTTCCAAAAACATCTCTCATTTAACCTATATCCCTACATGCACGGATGCCCTCAAGCGCCAACGCCGAACATCTAAACAAGGACACCAAAACCGCAAGGAACGATATACCAACATACGTGGCGCCTTTCAAATTCCCCCTGAAAAGGTTTCCGTTATTAAAGGACAACGCATCACGTTAGTGGATGATGTTTTCACCACGGGTGCAACGGTCACTGAGTGTGCCCGCGTTTTATTGAATGAGGGTGCAAAAGAAGTTCGCGTCTTAACCCTGGCGCGTGTTATAAAACCATTATAACCAAGGAGTAATACGATGACCAAAGTCATAATATATACAACGCCCCAGTGCTATTATTGCGTGAAAGCCAAAAAGTTATTTGATAAATTGGATGTGCCTTACCTATTATGCGACGTTTCAGAAGATGTTGATTTGCGCAAAGAAATGCTGGAGCGTTCCGGAGGCCGGACCTCCGTTCCTCAAATTTTTATTGGCGATGCCCACATCGGGGGATTCGATGATCTTTATGCCCTCTATAAGGCTGGAAATCTAGCGAAACATTTAAATCATTGAATTTTTTCTAAAAGCTGGTATTTTTAAAGAAAGAACCGTTAACTCTATATTTAAGGATATTAAAATTATGAGATTTGTTGCCCCTTTCCTTTTTGCCTTTATTGCCATGTTTTCCCCCACGAATGCAGAGATACAAGGAGAAGCTAAACCAAAAGTGGTCATTTATACCATCCCAAACTGCCCTGGATGTAGTTGGGCAAAGTCTTTCTTTAACACTCGCGGAATACCTTTTGAAGAAATCGACATCAAGGGTCGTCCAGATCTTTATCGGGAAATGAAGATAAAGGCCGAGGGTAAATTGGATGAATCTATGACGGTCCCTCGTATTTTTGTAAATGGGAAACACCTTGGGAGTTCTACAAACTTGAGTGATGACAGTCTAAAAGCCCTTATGAGTGAGCCTGTCAAAGCTTCAGGAGTGAAAGAGAACGAACAACCCTTAAAGAGGGCGAGCAAACGTACAGACTCTTAACCATAGCCTTTCATAGAACTGAAAGCTAGAAAGTAGAAAGATTGTAGCCATGATTAGAGTCGGTGTCTTGGGATCTAAGGGTCGCATGGGCCAAGCTATCATGACCGCTCTTGCAAATCATCCTCGTTGCAATTTGAGTGTTGCTGGAACAAGAGATAACATAGAGAGCCTTTTTGAGGCCAGTGACGTTGTGATTGACTTCACATCAGCGGATGCTTTGCCCAACCACCTCGATTTAAGCTTGAAGCATATGAAACCACTTGTGGTCGGCACGACGGGTTTACAACCTCACCACAAGCAACTCCTGCCTACTTTGGCAACGAAAGTTCCTTTGGTCGTTTCCTCTAACACGAGTATTGGCATCACAATTTTAACAAGCCTTGTTGAAAAAGCAGCCCATGCCTTAGGTGAAGATTTTGACATTGAAATCTCCGAACTGCATCATCGTCATAAGAAGGACGCACCTTCAGGAACCGCCCTCATGCTGGGGCAAGCGGCCGCAAAAGGACGCGGTAAATCCTTAAAGACCCTCCAATGTAGCCACCATACCACTGGGACACGAAAACAGGGAACCATCGGTTTTTCGGTACAACGGGGAGGATCAATCATCGGAGATCATTGTGTGCGCCTCATTGGCGAGGAAGAAATGCTTGAGTTGTCCCACCGTGGGCTCTCCCGTTCCGTCTATGCCAATGGCGCTCTTCACGCCGCGCGTTGGTTGCTCGATCAAAAGCCGGGCCTTTACTCTATGAAAGATGTATTGGGGCTTTAAATTATTCTAGAAACGACAATTATAGTATGCTTCTCCAATACATAAATCATGATAATTCTTGATATTCTTCTTCAAACAGTATATACATAGTACTAATTTTTATCATATTCAAATCAACAAATTCACTCAAAAGAGGAATGCAAGATTATGAAATTGAAATTTTTAAAAATACTTACAACGAGTTTGGCGTTAAGTTTTTTGATACCTTCGTATCATGTCCGTGCGGCAGAAAAAGAGGAAGACCTTACGCAGACACGTCTCATTAAAGAAAGACAAAATGAAGAATATGCAAAGTCATTATTTGTAGATTCAGTTTTGAAGAATCCAGAGTTTCAAAGTCTTTTTCAGGCCTATACTAATAGTTCTCTTGAAGAGGATGTGTCTGAATTAGAAAATAAAATGAGGGATCATTACAACAACTATTGTCAAACTCTTTCAGCTAAATGCGAATATCCCTATGTCCCATCAGAGGCACGTTTAGCTTTTTTAATTTCTGAAGATACCCCTATAAGAAGCAACGCTTGGACACTCGAGGATGAACTCGTAAAAATATACGACCTACAAAAAGACAACGACCTTTGTCCTTCAGTCTCCTATCTAGACATAGGCCTTATGATCGGTGGTTATTTGTTGCCCAAGTATCAGGCTCTTTGCATAAAAACCCTTAAACCATCAAAGCTTCATAATGTCTCGGAAGAAGATAAGGCTGAAATCATTAAATTTCTTTCAGACCATGGAGATGAAATTGGTTGTATTGCCGATTCACGGATTATGCTCACGGCATTTAGACTCGTAGGTTTACTTCCAGAAGAAGCTTTCCCAACATTCGACAATTTTCCTATGATGTCATTCAAGTCCTTTCCTTGTGTAAAACATTGTGGTGGTGTCTTTCAGGGCAAAATGACAATCAAGTTTGAGGATTATACTAGAGGGATATACACCCAAATTATGCAAATGCATCAAATGCAAGTGCAGTACATGCATCCACCCCATGGACAACAAAATGCTGCTGCACAAGAGCGAAGCTTAGCGCAGAAGGTTGAAAGAGCTCTTTCTTCCCTTGCCATATTCTTTAAGAATTGGCCAAATTTTGACATTAATACAGATTGTGCAGATATAGATAAGCAAATACCAAAATGGTTTAATATAACCCGCCAACTGGCGATCTTTGAACTCAATTATTGGAATCACAGAGCGCCCCTCATGGAACAACTTATCAACGACCTCAATCTTGCAAAAGCAGCTCTAGAGAACGAAAATAATGGGAGATTTTACTCAGGCTTAAGCACAAGTTCTTTTTCAGTCTCTCTCACACGAACAACTGAGCAAAATGCTGTGGATCGAGCCACACTTCTCAGTTTTGTAGAGGAAGAAATCAAGGATCGCGACAAAGATATTCAAGAATATGCCCGAGCAAAACCAATTCTATCTGTCCTGAAAAAGACAGGTGCTTGGTTGGATTATATCTTTGACTGTATCGATAAAAAGGGCAATTTTTCTTAAAACGACCGCCTAATGCAACCAAGAAACAGAAGGGACTAAACCCCCTTCTGTTTTTTTATGGACCAGCGTAGAGTAGAATTGTTCAATGCCGTATCAGTCCCAAAGGGTGCCATGACTATTTTTAAGTCCCTCTTTTCCTTTGAATCTATCTTCGTCTTGTGGCTTTTCTCCTATCAATATAAAAACATCCCTGCTCTTTCCTCTTTTCCTCATGTGACTATTTTTCTGACCCTCATCCTCATTCCTTGGGGGCTTGTCCTCTATTTCAAAAACAAACCCGCGGAAAAGACAAGCATCCGAGACACCCTTCTTCTCGTCTTTCTCGGCATGAGTTTATGGTTCATCACCACAAGTTTTTGGTCCCCCTCCCATGACTACAAACTTCAGAAAACGCTATGTTATTTGATTTATACGATCCCTGGGTTTTTGGCAGGATACATGGTTATTTCGCAAGATAAGATGCGCTTGAGAAGGCTGCTGGGGGCATTCGTTGTTTTTTCGATGATCATTTTGGGCGAATGTTTTAGGGTATTTTGGATGAATGGCCTCACTACCATGTCAGACATCATGAACACCAATTACTTGGTCACCGGTCAAACGTTAGGGGTCGGCCTCCTCATTCTGATGGCCTATTCTTATTTTGACTATTCAACAAGAGTACCGAATGTTTCAGTCTTTCGAGGCTTATGGTTCTGGTCCCTTCTTTTGGGGAGCCTATTCTTTTATGCTTTGATCAATTTGGGCGGCAGAGGACCCGTTATTGCAACAGTCTTAGCCTTAACTGTGTTTTATGCCTTAAGGGGTTGGCAGGATAGCCCCTCCAAAACGGCCCTTCATCTGGGCATATTGTCGGTTTTTTGTATTGGGACAACCATCATCTTCAACGGGATTTTTGAGCATACAACCTCCCATTTCATGCAAAGAGCGGCCCCTCTTCTGACAGGTCAAATCGACGAAGCGGTCACTGAACGCTTCACCTTTTATCAATCTGCCTATCACACGTTCCTTCAGCACCCTATTGCAGGCGTTGGGTTGGGAGGATGGCCGATCTCCCATGGCTTGGGTGAAATCAATCTTCATCCCCACAATATTTTCTTGGAAATTTTAAGCGAAACAGGATTGATTGGATTATTCCTTTTCTTAGGTTTTTTATCGCTTATTTTGAAAAGCCATCCCCTTAAATCTATTTTCTCTTCACCCGACGCCACGTGTGTGACCCTCCTCACCCTATTTAGTTTTCTCAATGCCTTAAAAACAGGCGATTTGCATGATAATCTTCTATTCTTTATTGGGCTTTCCTTATATGCAGGCTTAACCCATTGGAAAAAGACAATTTCCTCCCCATTTAATCCGCAAAATGAATAGATTCTTTAAAATTGCCAACAGAGATGGAATCGTTGCGTCTAAGCTCTTCACAAGTAAATAAAACATGAATATTAATTTGACACATGAAGCTATTTTGCCTATTAATTTGAAAAGTTTATTTCCTGCTTTCGCCAGAATTTTATCTAGGGATTTATTATGAAGGCCTTTCTCCACACCCTCTTGTTCCTCTTCTTGGCCTGCTCTACTTTTTCAATGGAAAACAAGGAACCCGCCTTTTTTGCCAGATCCAACACGTCACATATTATAGTTGAAGAGGGCAATTGTCGCCAGCAACATTCCCCTTGTTCAAGTTTTAAACCTGTCATCGCCCTCATGGGGTTTGATCATGGTTTTTTGAAAGATGCTGATCACCCTGAAATTAAATTTGAACCAAGATTTCTTAAGCTGTATGATCCCGGCACAGATGCCCTTCGAGCATTTATCCAAGAAAAGGATAGCAAAGATTTAACGCCCAGAGAGTGGATGAAGATTAGCGCCGTTTGGTATTCTCAAGTCGTCACCCAAGTGATCGGATATGAACAATTTGCAAAGTATCTCTTTGATTTTAAATATGGTAATCAAGATTGTCGTGGAGACCCAGGGAAAGACAATGGACTAACAAATTGTTGGTTAATGAGTTCTTTAAGAGTTTCCGTTGTTGATCAAGTTGAATTCATGGAGATTTTATATAACCATAATCATTCTCAAATCGAGACCATTGTTTCACGACAAGCCATAGAAAAAACAAGAGAAATCTTGGCGTTAGAAGATTTACCCAATGGGTGGAAACTTTTTGGCAAAACAGGGGGCGGCACAGACCAAGGCTGGTTCTCTGGCTGGGTTGAAAGAGATAAACAATTTATTGCGTTTTCGCAGTATATTGTAAGAGGAGAAGAATTGGACTTGTCCTTAGGAAAAAGAGCAAAGGACATTGCCCTTGAAAAGGTAGCAAAGCTCATAAAAGAAATCTGAAGGGTATGGTACTCAACGAATGACCCTGACATCTCAAAATTTTGCGGCCCTCATGGCGGCATTTGCCCCATTTGAGCCAACCCCCGCCATCGCCATCGCCACCTCTGGGGGACCGGACAGCATGGCTTTGGCACTCCTAGCCCATGCGTGGGCGAAAGCGCAAGGCGGCAAAGCCATCGCTTTGACCGTTGATCATAAATTGCGAGAAGAATCTACAAGAGAAGCCGTCCAAGTTAAGTCATGGCTTGAAGCCCACGGAATGGAACATCATATTCTGACTTGGGATCGAGGTGAGAAAGATATGCCTGAAACAGCTCTCCAAGCTTCTGCGCGTGAGGCGCGGTATCACCTATTGGGACAATGGTGTCAAGCCCATGGGGTGAAGCACCTCTTGACCGCCCACCATGCACAAGATCAGTTGGAAACGTTCCTGATTCGCCTGGCCAAAGGGTCCGGTCTTAAAGGCTTAACGGGCATTCAAGGGGCAGTTGCGACAGCGTTTGGGCGAACTCTACGCCCCCTCCTCACCATTGATTCTGCGCACCTCAAAGTATATCTCGAGAAAATGAATCAGCCCTATATTATGGATCCCAGCAATGAGAATAAGGACTTTGCACGCATCCGATGGCGTCAATTGACTCCCAGCCTAGTCGCAGAAGGCCTCACACCTCAGTCCTTGCAAGAAACCCTCGAGCGGCTCACCCATTCTCAACGCCTTATTGATCAAAGTATCTCGAGGTACATTCAAGAGCATGTCACGCTCTCCCCTTATGGGTATGCATCGTTGGACAAAGAAGCGTTGGGTGAGTCTGCGGAAGTTCTTGAAGAAATTGTAAAGCGGGTTTTGGCGACCATTGGCACGCGCGATTATCCGGTGCGCCGCCAAGCTCTCCATCGCGCAATGGAGGCTATGCAATCTTCTCAATCCTTTACCCTTGGCGGGTGCCAGCTCATCCAGAAGGCAAAACAGTATTGGATTGTAAGAGAGCTTGCTGCCGTTGGAGACGATATCCCGATCAATCAGCAAGGCACCTACCTTTGGGACAATCGATTTACCGTTGAAGTGCCTCTTGATGGTCGGGGGCGCATTGCCGCATTGGGCGAGGAAGGCATCTCCCAACTCAGTGAGGAGCAAAAGTTGCCCCTAAAAGATGTCCCACATGTTGTGTTGCAAACCTTGCCGGCAATGTGGGAAGGAGATGAGGTCGTCGATCCCCTTCCCCCTCTTAAATTCACTCCTCATTTCCCTCTATAGTCTTGATCTTTTCAAAGTGAACAGCAACAAATCAATACATTAGTCGTCATTGCGAGGAGCGCATACGACGAAGCAATTCAGGGGCAACAAAATAGATCTAGAATTGCTATTTGTTTCAAGGTGCCCCTTTAAGTAGTTTATCCTTGGCCCCTGGATTGCTTCGCATTCCCTCGCAATGGCGATTATGATTATGAAGCTACAACAAAAAGAATGAAGATAGCTCCTGTTGAATAAAACTCAAAATAGCCTTCTACCAACCCCATAAATTGTAGGTTGAAGTCACCCATTTTCTTATTTATAAATAAATTATGAACTTAAAACGACCTGGCCCTTTAACTCTAAAGGTATCTCATGTTCGACAAACCTCTTTTCACAAAACTTTCCGAAAAAACCACTGACATCGCCCTTCTTCTCCTGGTCACGTTGATGTATATCGCCACATGTGCAGAAGCGGATATGTACGTCCCTGCTTTTCCCCAAATGATTCAATATTTTGGTGTGGAGGAAAATCAGATCCAACTGATTTTGAGCCTCAACTTTGCGGGTCTCTGTCTTGCCGGCATTGTCACGGGCCCCCTATCCGATAGTTATGGGCGTCGGAAAGTCCTGCTTGGCGGATTGTTTCTCTTTCTGGTAAGCAGTGTGGGATGTGTGTATACCAGCGATTTTAATATGATGCTCGGGATGCGGCTCATCCAAGGAGTCGCCGCCTCTGTCCCTACGGTGATTGGTGCCGCCACATTTCTTGATAAGTATTCTGCCCAAAAAGCGGGTCAAATACTCGGTTTAATGAATGGAGTCATTTCCGCTTCCATGGCAGGCGCTCCCATCGTGGGTGCTTGGTTAAGCCAGGTCTATAGCTGGCGCGCCAATTTCGTTGCCATCCTCGCTCTTGCCACCCTTTCGTTCATCGGAACATGGCTCTTTATTGAGGAAACGCTCCCTGTCGAGAAGCGCAAGCCCTTGAACATGATATCCGTCTTTAAGGATTATGCAAAACTCTCAAAGAGCCTTGAATTTATGGGATATTCTTTAATTGTTTGGTTCCCGTTTTCTGCCATCGTTGTCTATATCGCCAACATCTCCATCATCTTCGTTAATCATATGGACATGAGTCTCGAGTTGTTCAGCCTCTATCAAGCCTCCACCATGGGGACATTTATTGTGTTTTCGTTATTGTCGATGAAACTGATTGGGAAAATGGGGCTCGATTATACGAAAAACTTAGGCAGCTTTTTCACCCTCATCGGGGCTGCCGGTCTCTTTTGGACCTGCCAAGTGGATATGGACAATGCCAATATGATCTGCTTTTTCATGGCCTTCATTGCAGCGGGTGGCGCCATGATGGCGGGCACCTTCGGCATGAAAGTTGTCTCAATCTTCCCAGATATTTATGGCACCTCCATGGCCATGACGACGGCCATAAGGCAGTTCTTGGCGGGTGGACTCGTCATTCTATCTGAAGTCATGTTTGATGGAACAATCGTCCCCGTTGCCACAATCATCTTTGGGTATGCCATCGTTGCAGCTTTATGTTTCCTGATCTTGTGCTCGAAATCCTCAAACGCTTGGATCGCACAAGCTCCTCCGGCTTCATAAACCGCTCCCTCCTAACACTCAATTCCCCTCGAGTCCTTATGGTGTCATCCCCGCGAAGGCGGCGATCCAGTCACTCTAAGATTTCTAAGATACTATAACGTTAAATATTGGTAAAAACTGGATTCCCGCCTTCGCGGGGATGACACGGCGAGGGTATTGGGATGACACAGGCAAGAGCAAAGGATCTCAAGCCTGGCAAACCGACCGAGCCTTTGAAGGAAAAAGTATTCAAAAGTCAATAAAGGCCTTGTATTGGACCCCTTAATTCCGATATATAATATACAATCCTATTATTGAAAATTTCATTTACCACAACTTTAGAGATTACATGATGAGAAAAATTGGGACCCTATTCAGCATTTTTTTTATGGGTATAAGCGTCGCGGGACTTTGTGTGGATGGGCTGCCGAGGGCAAATGAAGGCGATGGAAAAAAACAGACCGCCTCTTCACCGAAAGACTATTTAACATTCTCAGCGCAACAAGTATGCACCGTTGCGGCGGTTTTTCCTCCTCAAACGGACGAACATGAGAAGAAAATAGTAGAGGATTTTAAAGGCGCTCAGGCCTGTTTGAGAGAAGCATCAGATGATCGTCAGAAATTAAGCGCCTATCAATTATTGCGCGACCTTGCCGTATCTGGACATATCCCGAGTGTGTTGGTGTTAGGCGATATTTGTAGCCGAAGGAAAGAGGACATAGATGCCTTAAAATGGTATGTTCATGCTTTCCATCTTCAGTGGTTTAGGACAGGAGAGTGGGAGGAAACAGCCCAAGATAAATTGACGAAGGTATGGTTGAGTAAATTTAAAAAGAAAGCATCTGTTCAAATAAGCAATTTTAAAGCTGTATTTCAAAAAAAACCACTTAGCCAGTTGAAAATGGACAGCTTAAGCCAGTTTTTTTCAATAATCTACAGTTCTTATGTCCAAAATGGTATTGTTATTGAACCCTTTTGCCAACCAGAGGAAACTCTCCATAAACAAAAGTGGATTTTAGATGTGCGTGATAAACATCGTCGAAATCTGGTTTGTGTTCAGTTAGGCAGCGATCTCATGGAAAAGGCAGATTACCCAGGGGCCATTAAAGCATTTATGCAAGCCAGTAGCCCGGTCGCTTTTTGTTGTCTTGGTATCTTGTATAACAAGAATTTGGGCGAGCACGAAAAAGCAGCTTATTATTTTGAAAAGTCAGGCATTCCTGCTGCGGTCCACGGGTTAGCGAGGCTCTATTTCGATGGACATATAGGTGCAACAGAGGGCGTCCCTGATTATAAGCGGGTAGCTGAATTATGTGAAAGCTCAATATCACGACACGCAGAATTTACATATCCCTCTACATACGATATTCTCGCCTTCCTCTACCTAAAGGGATTTTATGGCGCTGTTAAGCGCAAACCGAACTTCAAACGTGCCATCGAACTTTATTCTCACTCACGAACTGCTGAATCATTTGATAATCTTGGTTTACTTTATTCCCAGGGGCGTCATGACGTTAAACAGGGAAAGCCTGATTATGTCAGCGCGGCTAAGTATTTTGAAATAGCAGGGGTGAGGGGTGCTAATAATCTCGGTTGTCTTTATTACCGAGGACGAATAGGCCGTCTTGAAAATAGGCAGCCAGATTTTGTAAAGGCAGCTCAGTGCTTTGAACTATCAAATTGTTCAAAATCTTTTCTGAGTCTTGGAAATCTTTATTATTATGGCTTGTATGGTGCCATCCACGGAACCCCCGCCTACGATAAGGCCCTTGAATACTATAGGAAATCTGATGTCCCAGAGGCTCGGCTTTATGCGGGTATTATCCACCTGAACGACACTCATCTTTGTCAGGCATTGTATAATCAGCCCCATAATTTCGAGATAGCTTGGAAAGAGTTTGATTCTTGCACTCTTTTGATTGCAAAAGCCTATCAGCTTTATATGATGAAGGAGCATCAGGAGTCGTTAAGAGAATTTTTATCTCAAGATGTGCTTGATACAACTCAGAAAACGATCGTTGCATTGATTGAGGCAGAGATAAAGAAGTTCAAAGCAAAGTCAAGAGAGCAAGAATTCTATCGTGGTATGCTCGCCTATGGGAATGAAAATTATGATGATGCCTATATGTATCTCTCAAATGCAACGTTCCGTGATGTTTGGGGAGCTCATTTCTTCATGCAAATAGCGATGTACCATAAAAAGCGCATCGAACTTGAACTCGCACCCCTTGCAGGCTCTGATGTTGAGGAAGAAGAGGATGATGATTCACTCGAATTCCTTGAAAGTGTAATCGAGGCCTCTCTTAATAAGAGTTCACCCCCTTCAGCTGCTGTTGAAAAAATGAAGCTTGTGGAAGTAGTTCCAGTTTCACCTGTTAATATTAAGTCATCACTTGGCGATAAGCATAATGTGGAAAGGGCGCCCCTGGAACTCCTCCCAGAGCGCCTTCTGCAATACAAGCCCGAAATCAAGAAAAGAACACCTCTGGAAAAACTCCGGGCACAACTTCTCCGGATCAATAAAATGAGCCTTCGATCTTTTGAGACAGATATTGATCCTGATCGCGCAGAAACAGAAGAAGAACCCGCTCGCTTAGAAATCAAGTTTCTTTCCCCTGCAGTCGAAAAAGCTTTTGAAAGATTAAAAGAAAGCAAAAAAATGAGAGAGCTTCTGGACGACATTCAAATGAGGCCCTATGCTCTTGAAGGAGCCGGACAGCCGGAGATTTTAAAGGGTAAATTTTTGAAAAAATATAGAGGCTGTTATTCCCGACGGATTAATGATGAAGATCGCCTGGTCTACAGAGTCACAGGACGCGCTGAGATCTTCATTTTTTCTTGTGAAGGCCACTATGATGATTAATGGCCCCCTGTGGGAGAGGTAAAATACAACAATGACTTCATTTATTTAAGTTATTACCAATTTTTTAAACCCCTCGGCTGACACAACCGGGGATTTTTGATCATGATGACATTCTTAAAAAATATTTTTTCTATTGACACCTCACAAATTAATTAGTAAAAATGTTTACAATATATGTCTTTACTAATTGGAGGCGCTCATGTTTCAACACACTTACAGCAAAACTTTTAAGAAGATTACCCCTGAAATGGTCTGGAAAGTCTGGTCAGACATCAACACCTGGACCACCTGGAATCCGGGCACAGACCTTTGCAAGATGGACCAGCCCTTTGAGGTTGGCAATTATTTTACGCTCAAACCCTCAGGCGCACCCCCTGTTAAAATACAGTTGGTGGAGGTAGAGGAAAATTATCTCTTCACCGATTGCACACGCTTTCCTGGCGCCAAGATGTATGGTAAACATGAAGTAATTGAAACGCCTGAAGGTGTTCAACTCACCACAACATTAACCATTACGGGCCCTCTCGGATATTTGTGGCGTAAGATCGTTGGCGAGAAAATTGTCGCCAAGACGCCAGAACAAACGGAGGCGTTGGTTGCCAGAGCCAGAAAGCTTGGAAAATGAATACCTAAGGAATGATGAAGCAAGACTCCCCTTTTGGATTTGAGCATGCTGAAGACAGCCCCGGTTTTTTGCTGTGGCAAACGACAGTGACTTGGCAACGGTGCATCAAACACGCTCTAGAACCTTATAACATTTCTCATACCCACCATGTGATTATGGCGATTCTCCTCTGGTTTGAAGAACACGATTATGAGTCAACCCAAGTCCTTATATCCAAATGGTCAAAACTCGACAAAATGACCGTCTCAAGTTCATTAAAAAAGCTGAGCACTTTAGGATTGATAAAAAGAGTTGAACACGAAACCGATACGCGCGCCAAGACTGTATCCCTCACGTCAAAGGGAAAGAAACTCATCCAAAAACTTGTCCCTCTTGTAGAAGCCGTCGATGCCCAGTTTTTTAAGGTGCTTGAGGATAAGGATGAGAAAGCCCTCACCCGAATTTTGAACAAACTGACCCATGAATAGACCCGAAAAAACAAATATCCTTTGGTTGAGGTTTCTGATATAAATCGGGGAACCAATTTTGGAGGAAAAAATGAAGAAGACTTTATTTAAATTGATTCTCGTCCTTTCGTGGTTTTTCTATTGCCCCCATGGCCAAGCTATGCAAGAGGCTGTTCCAGATCAGCAAGAGTCAGCTCCCATTACAACGCGCCTCCTATCACCTAAAGAAGATCAAGAAACAGTTAAACTTGTCGTCGATAAAATGGTAGATTCCTTTCTCGAGGCCTATAGAGATATACCAATAGAAGACCTTAGGATTAGCTTACAATACCCCAACAAAAGAACATGGTTAGAAGATACCTTTATTGGAGAGTTGAAAAGCTTTTTACTGCAAAAGACCCCTATACACTGGATGATTGCAACAAGAGAGGGTCAGATCGTCGGGGCTGTAATTTTCGAACCCTATACACAACAAAGAATCCACTGCCGACAGATGGCCCAATTCACGCAAGAGGGGCGCCAGAAAATTGGGACCCATCTCGCAGCGGATTTGCGGAAATTTGTGGCGAAGCAGTACCCGCAATCAACATCGGCCATTGCCAACGTTCGACTCTTAAATAAGGTGGGCATTGCTTTCATCCAGAGCCTTGGTTTTAAAAGGGCGGAGGATCCTTTCGATGGATATCCGAAAGTGTCCTATGATGGTTGGATACTGGACTGACCTTAAAAAATAACTTCCTGGACCCTAACGCTTTTGCCTTGGGGAAAAGGGATCATCTGTAACGGAAATAAGCTCTGGATTCTCTTCAATCGTAATTTTGCGACGATCCTGACCAAAGGCGTGGATCTTTTTCATCACCGTATGATCAATGTACGTTACCCCCTTCAGACTCACCACAATATTTTTGCTTTCAAGCTTTTCAATGATGTTCTTTAGTTTTAAATATCCAACAAAAGTCAAAGCTCCATCAATATGGACCACTGTTCGATCTTTTTTTTCATCAAAGGTAATCATCGGTGAAAAGAGGCTCCGAAAGGGATGACCGCGCAGGCGGTGGATTAGAAGTTCCAAGAGAACTCCAACTGTCACACCAATGAGGAGATCTGTTGTAATGGTCAAAACAAAGGTTGTAACAAAGACGAAAAGCTGATCATGACCCACTTGATAAGCGTTCACAAATCCCTGAGGTGACGCCAACCTCAAACCCACAAAAATGAGAAGCGCTGCCAGGGCTGATAGGGGAATCAAATTGATAATTTTTGGAAAGAAAATCACCGCGAGAAGCATAAACAAGCCATGGAAGAAATTTGCTTTCACGGATGTTGCCCCATAGTCAATGTTGGCTTTGCTGCGCACAATCTCCGATATCATGGGCAAACCCCCAATCAATGCGCTGGCCAAATTTGCGATTCCCACCGACCGTAGATCCTTGTTCAGATCCGACGGCTCTCGGTCCTTCACCAGGGAATCAACACCACAAACCGTCAGCAATGACTCGATAGATCCAACAAGGGCAAACATCAGAATATATTTCAAACTAATCGGGCTAAAGACTTTTGAAAAATCCGGAAATTGAATAGCATCAAAGAAATTCAAGGGCAAATTGATGTGAAACTTCGTCCCCATCTCATAGCTGTTCCCCAAAAATGTGTAAGTGTGATCATCACTTAAATTAAAGTAAACAGACAAGGAAATGACACAGAGTAGAATAATGATGGAAGCAGGAATAAACGAAAGTGCCTTAATCTTCGGCCAAAGAGTGACAATCGCAAACGCAAGGGCGCCTATCCCAAAAACAATGGGATTGAGATTGATCATTTGCCCCGGTAATTGGAGAAGAAGATGAACAGGTTCGGACACGTTAGGACTTATCCCCGCCAAAACATAGGACTGCTTTGAGATGATAATAACGCCAATGGCCGCTAACATCCCGTGAATGACCGCAGGCGGCATAATTTCCGCAACAACGGCTTTCCTCGTTAAAGCAATAATAATTTGAATAATGGCAGCAACAACGCCAACCGCAAGGGTCAATTTATAGCCAACAACCATATCCCCTTGACCAAGTTCTTGAACGGCGCCCAGCACAATCACAATTAATCCCGCAGCAGGGCCTTTAATCGTCAAGCTTGCACTGCCTGTAAGGGAGGCAAGAAGTCCGCCGATAATGGCGGTGAAAATGCCTGCAATCGGGGGGAAATTGCTGGCCAGTGCAATGCCCAAACATAAGGGTAGCGCAAGAAGAAATACACTAAACCCTGCAATAATATCTGCTTTCAGCCCTTTCAACATATGACTTTCCTTTTCTTCAGTTCCATTCTTTGCCCCAAGAGTAGCGAAAATTCAAATTGATGGGTATCGCAAAATTACACTCCTCACAAAATATTAGCACATCCATCTCTTTAAAGTTGACTTGCCTTTAAAGTTGAGTTTATTTAAGAAAGAGCCTAAATTTAGCTAAAATAAAATGAGAGGAATGCCTTTCATGACACACTTTTTTCAAAGCCATTTTTCTTTTAGACAACTTTGTATTTTGGCTTGCTCCTTCTTTTTTCTCTCATCACTCGGATCCTTTGGTTCAGAAAAAGAAATGTGCAACGATGATGAAGTGGGCCCTTCGAAAAAAGCACTTAATACTAAGGAATTGGATGAAGAGATGCCCGTCAGCAAAGAGGTACCTTCTACAAGAGTTCGTGGTTTTTCTTTCCCTGGTGATTCCCAACTTAGAAAATCACCCAATCGCAAAACCTCTCTTCCAACACCCTCTGTTAGAAAAGTCATTCTGATTATCGAAGACGACCTTGTCATCCAAAGAGTATTTCAAAGTCTTTTTTTACGCATTCGACAGGACTCCAGTGAGTATGAACTTATGTTTACGGATACCGGTGAGTATGGACTCTTTCTCTATGCAGTGCACACGCCAGTTCTCACTTTTATTGATGGCGAGCTCCTTGGCTTAATATCTGGAGATGAAGTTGTCACGGAAATCTATAAATTAGAAAAGATAATTGCTAATATGAGAAAAGGGAAACCCGGTGTAGATCTTGACCCGCTCCTTATTACCCCAATTAACCCTTCCGTTCTCGTTGCTTTCTCAAATAAAGAGGAACTCAATGATCGTATGATGGAATTGGGAGCCCATTATAAAATAACGAAACCATTAAAATATAACGTACTTCAAGATACACTGACAAAAGTTCTGCCCCCCATTGAATCACCTACAGAGTAGGTGACTCTTGCTTGAGGCGGCCTAAAATGTACACTCGAATCGCACTGGAAAGGTTCCGATGGTCGGAAGGCCCAAGGCTCTGGTCAATTTGACGGATAAGGGCAGCGATGGACAACTGATCTCTGACCGCAATTTCTCGCAACGCTTCCCAAAATTCTGGCTCCAGAGAAACGCTTGTTGCGTGCCCTGCGATGACAACGGATCGTTTGATAATGTGAGCTTGGGACAAAATAAATTAATTCCTGTATTCAACATGAAAGAGTTTATAAGACTATAAAGAACGTCAGTGCGAGCGAAGTCTGTTGTTGCTCAGGAAAGAAACGCTCAACCTTAACCCCAGCCCTCTTAAGAAAACACCTCAACTTGATTTAAAACGGCTTTTACCTTAAAAGTGCCATAATCCAGAGTCATATCTCGAATGACCCCATGGTCAAGAACATGTTGGCAGATTTCATAATCCGCCTCAGGTCCATTACTATCAACGGCATAAATGGCCATCCGCATAGGCCATACTTTTCTGGATTGAAGTAAATCCTTATTCGTAAGAGCGAGCTTAGGCTCCGTGCCGGCCCCTAGAAATGTATCAACAAGGACGGGTTCATGCGTTTCGCTGGAACCATCAAACACGATATTGGAGACAACTTTCTGCCCTCTAAAGGCCGCTTCAAGCATATAGATTAAGTGTTGGGTGGGAAAGATCGTCCCAATAGGCAATTGGATGGAAGACTCGTCTGGCTCTTGGTAGGTCACAATCCCTGCGCCCCCCTTGCTGGCCAGAATGGCTTCTCCACTGATCGTATCTTCCTGGTCCCCTCTCACTGTTCGCGCATTAAAATTATATTTCAAACCATCAAGAGACTCGTAAGTC
Source organism: Alphaproteobacteria bacterium (assembly GCA_019746225.1). Classification (NCBI taxonomy): domain Bacteria; kingdom Pseudomonadati; phylum Pseudomonadota; class Alphaproteobacteria; species Alphaproteobacteria bacterium. The sequence goes on from JAIESE010000026.1 coordinate 71,249, forward strand.
GCCAAAGTTGTGATAACCTGCTCGGCCGTTTCGTCTTTATAATAAATATGCAAAGTTGATTTTTGCTCAATCGACCATCCGTCCCCGACTTTGGCTAATTGAATCGTCATTTGACCCTTTGCCTCAGCTATATCTTGATCATAGTAATTTTTATCAAGGGTAATGCTATAGGTTGCTCGATGTGGCAGCAATTCAACAGTTGGCACGCATGGTTTTTGTAGGGGAGCAGACGCTGTTGCCAGAGGAGGATTAGGAACTTGTGGAGGCAATCCAGGCGCAGAAACTGGGGTAAGAACTGAAGGAGGAGCAGTGGGTGCCGTCTCAAGAGCAAGAGCTGCAGCTGGCGTTATCCCGGAAGTTAAGCTTGCAAGGGGGGACACTTTATTCTCTGGGGTATCCCCTGGGTTCTCCTTTGGGTTATCCAAAGATTTGACATCCCTCTCTTTTGGTCTTCCTGGCGCTAGAACATCGTTCTTCACGACAACAAAGTTATCAACTTCTGGTGTTTTTGAAAACTCAGATTCCTGTGATTGAGAGACATTAGGCCGACTTGAGGGAGGCAGCTGTTCTGCATTCCCAACACCATAGAGAAAAATAAAAAAAAGAACTGAGAGAGCTCTTTGAAACATAGACAATCAAGTCCTAAACAATTTAGTGTGACATCCTTGCTCTTTATAATGCCTAAAATAATAGAAATTGAAAGGTTTTTTTACACTCATCCGATTTAATATATCTCACCTGTTATCACAATATCACAATTATTTCTTGTTCCCTCCATCTTGCGAATCAGGATAGAATCAGATAGGTGTTGTATGATGGCTATTTTATCGATGAGGGAATAACATGAAATTTGATTTTCTAGACCGTGGCATTCCAGCTGAAGGAACCCTGATTCTTGGACTCTTTGAAGAAAAGAAATTGGAAGGCATTGCAGCGGAAGTTGACAAAAAGTCGGGTGGATCCATATCTCGTGCCATCGCCACCAAAGACTTTAAGGGGAAAAAGGATGACGCCTTTCGTCTGATCGCCCCTGCTGGAGTGAAGATCAGCGAAATTATCGTGTTCGGCCTTGGAAAAGAGAAAGACCTAACGCAACTCGGTCTTGAAGAATTGGGGGGCAGAATCATTCCTGTTCTTGAAAAATGTAAAGATAAAACGGCAACAATTCAATTACCCCCCCTCAAAATAAAAGGAATAGATGAGGACACAGCAACCGCTCATGTAGCCTATGGCGCTCTCCTTCGCACTTGGAAATTTGACAAATACCAAACGAAGAAGAAGGATGCCAATAAGGTTCATTTGAAGACGCTTGCCTTTATGACGAAGTCACCGAAGGCAGCAAAAAAGGCATTTGAGCCTCTGAACCAAGTTGCCGAAGGTGTTTTCTTGACACGACATGTGGTCTCTGAGCCACCGAATGTCATTTACCCAGAAAGCCTTGCAAAAATTGCCAAAGAACTCAAAACCCATGGCGTCGGCGTCGAGCTTTTAAACGAAGCTCAAATGAAGAAGCTTGGCATGGGTGCCATTCTTGGCGTCGGTCAGGGAAGTATCCGCGATTCCTATATGGTGCTATTGACTTGGAAAGGGGGGCCCAAAAGTCAGGCTCCGTTGGCCATCGTTGGTAAGGGCGTCACCTTTGACACAGGCGGGATCTCCATCAAACCAGCCCAAAATATGGATGAAATGAAATATGACATGGCAGGGTCCGGCGTTGTTCTCGGATTGATGCGCGCCCTTGCGGGACGTAAAGCCAAAGTCAACGTTGTCGGCGTTATGGGGTTGGTCGAAAATATGCCATCCGGTTCTGCTCAACGTCCGGGAGATGTTGTCACAACCATGTCAGGACAGACCATTGAGGTTTTAAACACCGATGCAGAAGGTCGCTTAGTTTTAGCGGATGCCTTATGGTACACCCAAAATCGTTTTAAACCCCAAGCAATGGTAGACCTTGCAACGTTAACGGGGGCCATAGTTATTTGCCTTGGGAACGAACACGCAGGCCTCTTTTCCAACAACGATAAATTGGCCAAAGGCCTTGAAGAAGCCGGAATCACGACCGGTGAAAAGCTCTGGCGCCTCCCGTTAACAGAGGCCTATGACAAGGACATTGATTCAACAGTAGCGGACGTCCAAAACATTGGCTCCGGCCGTGGGGCTGGTAGTATAACTGCAGCACAGTTTTTACAAAGGTTCGTCAACAACGTGCCCTGGGCGCATCTTGACATTGCCGGAACTGCTTGGGACAAAAAGGGCCGCCCTTTAAGCGTCAAAGGCGCAACAGCATTTGGTGTGAGGCTTCTCAACAACTGGATCCAAACGAATTATGAAAAATGAGAAAGCAGAGGTAACCCTCTATCAGTTGACCACGCATCCTTTAGAAAAGGTTCTCCCCCGGATATTGGAGAAAGTTTATGATGGGGGCTTGCACGCCCTCGTCCTCACAGACACGCAAGAGCGCATGCAGGCTTTAAATGCCTCTCTTTGGACGTATTCTTCCTTAGCGTTTCTTCCCCATGGCATGGATGGAAACAAGCTTCATGATCCGGCGGACAATCCAATATGGCTCAGCCTTGATGCCGACAATAAAAACAACGCTACCATTCTGGTTTTGACTGCTGGAAAATCTGTTGAAGACTTATCCCCTTTCACCCGCTGCGTCGATATCTTTGATGGTAACGATCCAACTTCCCTCGCCGCAGGCCTTGAACGGTGTGACCACTACCGCAAACAAGGGCACCCCGTTGTTTATTGGAAACAATCTTTGAGTGGAAATTGGGACCAGGTTTCTTAAGAAATAATTTACAACTTCCCCCTTCCATCCCCCCTTGCAATCTTCTCAAAAGCTTCCCAGAATATCTGTATGGTTAATAAATTTGGGCGCTCACAATGAATCTTGTTTTTGCATTTTCTCTTCTATTATCACTCTTATGCCCCCCCACTTTTGCAGAACCGGCCGACCCCAAGGCTTATTTACAAATGATTTATGAGAATAAGGGGGGGTACCTCATCACCCGAGAAGAAGCTGAATCTATCCAAAGCGCCGGTGGTCATGCTCAATATGGCGAAATTACCTATGATAGTGCCGCCCATATTTTGGAAGATTTAAATCTTTCTCGCCAAGATGTTTTTTATGATCTTGGGTCTGGCGTCGGCAAACTGGTCCTGCAAGCCTACATGACAACACCTGTGAAGCGCAGTGTTGGCATTGAACTCTCCCCAACCCGGCACAAAATTGCAGAAACCACCCGCGCCCAAGCCGCAACAGATGATCATATCTCGAATACGCGTGAGCTTACATTCTTGAATCAAAATATCAACATCGCCAACCTGTCAGATGCCACCGTTTGTTTTGTATCCGGACTCACATTTCCTCCCCAGCTCATTCAAGGGGTGATGGATCGTTTGAGTGCTCTCGACCATCCCGTGAAAGTGATCAGCGTTCTCCCCTTACCTGAACATAAGCAATTCACCCTCATCAAAACCTATAACCTCCCCATGTCTTGGGCGCCGGAAGGTGTCGATATCTGTTTGTATTCAGTCACGCCTGCCTCCCAACTCGAAACGCCCGAAAAGACAAGGAAGGGGAAAAAATGGAGAAAAAGAAAGGCACAAGAAGAGGAGGAGTAATTAGATTTTCCTCTTTATTCCCGCCCCCAAAACCCGCTATGATCCTTGGTAACAGAAGGATTATCGGTCATGTCAGAAAAAAATAGCCAACCCGTCCGCGGCACCCATGATTTGCTGGGCGATGAGTATCGTAAACATCAATGGATTCAAGATGTTTCTTACGCTGTTGCCCAAAAATATGGCTATGAGCCCATCGCGACCCCTATATTTGAATATACGTCTGTCTTCAAACGCACCATAGGGGAAACCTCTGACATTGTTGGCAAGGAAATGTATACTTTTGATGACCGTGGTGGCGACAGCATTACGTTGCGCCCCGAAGGAACGGCAGGCGTTGTGCGGGCGGTTATTTCCAATAGTCTCACCCAATCCATGCCCTTGAAGCTGATCTATGATGGTCCTATGATGCGCTATGAGCGCCCTCAAAAGGGCCGTACGCGGCAGTTTCATCAAGTCGGCGTTGAATGTATCGGCATCGCGGATCCTCTTGTAGATGTGGAAACCATTGCTTTAGGGGCAGAGATTTTGGAGAAGCTCGAGGTCTTACATCGCTCCGTCTTAGAGATAAACACCTTAGGAGATATCCCCAGCAGAACCTCTTATCGGCAAGCTTTGGTTGATTATTTCACCCCGCACCACAGCCGTCTTTCTGCCGATAGCCAAGTGCGCTTGACCAAAAATCCGTTGCGTATCTTGGATTCCAAAGACCCTCAAGATCGGGAATTCATCAAAGACGCACCTGCATTTGATGCCTACCTCAATGATTTGTCTAAAGATGCTTTTAAGAAGGTCTGTGAAGGTCTTGAGAATTTGGGCATTCCCTATAAGAGGAACCCGCATTTGGTTCGAGGTCTAGATTATTACTGCCATACTGCCTTTGAGTTTGTCACCACGGACCTAGGTTCTCAAGGGGCACTCCTCGCTGGGGGGCGCTATGATGGCCTCGTCGCACAATTGGGTGGCCCCGAAACACCAGGTGTCGGATGGGCCATGGGTATTGACCGCATTGCTTTGATGCTCGAGAAAGCCCCCTCTCAACCTCGCCCCATCGCTGTTATTGCGGTCGGCGACGACGTGATGGCGCAGTCCTTCCAACTCGCTATGAATTTGCGGAAAGACGGCATCATAGTTGAATTCGCCTATTCCGGCAATGTGGGAAAGCGATTAAAGCGCGCTGACAAGGTCAATGCCTGCGCCGCTATTTTAATTGGGACAGATGAAATTGCCTCTTCCCAAGCAACCGTCCGTAATTTAGATACAGGTGAGCAGAATCTGGTAGCGTTTTCGGCCCTGAAAGACTATCTTATGAGTACTTTTAAACAACGATAATTATTAGGGTTTAGCTTTGTGTCTTTTTCTCAAAAATTAGAACGTCTTCTCCAACACCACAATGAGCTCCGTGATGCTCTGGCCACAAGCACGGTCAGCGATCCCCAAGAATTTGCAAGGCTCTCAAAGGAATATTCAGACCTTACCCCTGTGGCTGAGGCCATATCCCTTCTGAAAGACACGGAGCAAGAAATTGCGAATCTCGAGGCACTTTTGAGCGATCCCTCAACGGACAAAGAGATGAAAGACTTTGCCTCACAAGAACTTCAAGAACTAAAAACAAAACTGCCAGAGCTGGAACTCTCCATTAAGATTCGACTGCTTCCAAAAGATGAAGATGATGAACGCAACGTCATTTTAGAAGTGAGAGCCGGTACTGGCGGTGAAGAAGCAGCGCTCTTTGCCAATGCTCTTTTACGTATGTATCAGCGCTATGCGGCCGTCAAAGGGTGGAAATATGAAATCCTCGATATGAGTGAAACCGGCATTGGCGGCATTCGAGAAGCCTCCGCCTCCATTACTGGAAAGGGCGTTTACGCCCGCCTGAAGTATGAGTCTGGGGTTCACCGCGTTCAGCGCGTCCCTGAAACCGAAGCCAGCGGGCGCATTCACACCTCTGCCGCAACAGTCGCTGTTCTTCCCGAAGTTGAAGACGTGGATATTCACATAGATGATAAAGACCTCGTGATTGATGTCTATCGCGCTTCTGGTGCCGGCGGACAACACGTCAATACAACCGATAGCGCCGTTCGCATCACCCATACCCCTTCTGGCATTGTCGTTTGCCAACAAGATGAACGGTCACAGCATAAGAATAAGGCAAAAGCCATGAAGATTTTGCGCGCGCGGCTCTATGAGTCTGAGCGCATGAAAAAGGCGGCGGAACGCGCTGCCAGCCGGAAAAGCCAAGTAGGTTCAGGTGATCGGTCAGAGCGCATTCGTACCTACAACTTCCCTCAAGGGCGGGTCAGCGATCATCGTATCAACCTCACTCTTTACAAAATTCAACAATTCATGGAAGGCGAAGCTTTGGATGAAATGATTGATGCTCTCACCACAGAAGATCAAGCTGTTAAACTGGCTGAAGCGACGGAAGCTTAAAAAGGCTAACGCCCAAATTCCACGGGCATATGGGGAGTACCAACGGTTAGAAGGTGAGGCGTAATAGGTTCTTGCATAAAATGTGAATGATCTTCCTTAGGGTGATGAGCGCAAGGAGGGAGTTTCTTTTTTGCATTTTCTCCAGTTACAGCCGTCTCATCTTGAATGCCTCTGGCTACGCTTTGGGGCATCGAAACCATCGCCAAATCTTTGCGGGGACCTTTTATTTCGTTTCGTTTCAACTCAGGAGCCTTTACATCGACAATAACAGCTGTTTCTTCAAGCGTTGGAGCCACTTCCTCACCAACGCCTTGTCCCTTTTGCATCGATTCTTCTGATTCAACTTCGAGGGAGCCTTCCCAATCCCGAAGAGATGTTGCAGATGCTTCTTGGAATGAAGCAATCAATACTAACACAGCTAATCCTTGCAAAACTTTATATAAATGCATAATCCTTGTCCCCTTAACGTAAACGACTTCAAGGGTAGAATAGCCTCAATTTGTTAACAATTCGTTGAGAGGGTAAGATTTTCAGTAAAAAAAGGCCCAAATGGGCCTTTTTTCATGTATACGATTTGATATTAGTACCGATATCCAGCGCCGATGAGAAATGTATTTGTTGGGGTTCGGAAATCAGCAACCAAACCATTGTTAAATATATATCGGGAAGAGGTTCCATAGTTGTGAGTGTACTCCGCCCTTACAAATACATTGTTGGTGAGGGCGTAGTCAATTCCGCCCCCAAGGATAAACCCATTGCGGCCTAAGGTAATGTCTTTTCCACCAAATGTCGCGTTGTTACCACTGCTATTCTTGAGTTTAACATCGGAGCGGCCCTCAAAACCAAACTTTAGATAGGGCAAAATACTCTCATAGGCATACCCTAAACGCCCAGCAATGCTCGACGTTATGTTGGATTTTGAGTGGAATCTCCAGGTATAAGCCGCGCCCGAACCAGCGCTTTTGCTGTTGAAACGGGAACCATCATAGCCAAATCCGACTTCAGCACCAAGGTACAAACCACCCCACAAGAGGGCACCATAGCCCAAAAGTCCATTAACACCAGGCCCTTTGGAGGAAGCCCGGAGAGTGCCATTAGTATAGGTGACCTTGTTATTGATATTCCCCTCAGAATAAGTGATGCCAAAACCAATATATAACCCGTTAAAAGCTGGGCTTGGGCCTGATGCCGAAGCAGAACTTGGGGCTGATGTTGGATCTGAAGCCGAAGTTGGACTTGAGGCTGATGCGATGGTGCCGCCAACCATTGCGGCTGAGCAGAATGCACTTATTAGAAATTTTTTCACGGTTTATCCCTGTTTATTTGTTTTAATACCACTGGAACTTTAAGCGCATTTTAGCCCAAACTCACCGGAACATCCATACACTTTAAATAAATTATCTGTAAATAAATTATTAGTAAAAATGATACCAAAGCTAATGTTGCTCCCTTGCCACAGAAGCTTTATAATCAGGCATCCGAACGACAATGAAAGCTCATTAAGTGCCTGATTCTATTTCTTATTTCCAAACAAGCGTCCCCTCCCATCAGTTAGCCTATCGCTATAACCCCCCTCTCCCCAATTTCCCGACCGTCGTTTACCTCTATGGGTTTCGCTCTGATATGAACGGCGACAAGGTCCTCTACTTAGAGGCTTTGTGCAAAAAAGAAGGATACGGTTTCTTAACCTTTGACTATTCTGGGCACGGCCAGTCTTCCGGACTCTTTGAGGAGGGCACCATCAGTCAATGGTTGGCCGACGCGTTGGCCATTATTGATGCCCTCACGGACGGTCCCCTGATTTTAGTCGGATCCAGCATGGGGGGATGGCTCGCCCTCCATTCCGCTATCCAGCGCCCTCAACGGGTTGTCGGATTGATCGGCATTGCCTCAGCACCGGACTTTACCCAAGAGCTCATGTGGGAAGAATTTACAGAAAATCAGCAAGATGAAATGATGAATCAGGGTTGGACCATTCTTCCAACGGAGCATAACAACCAAGGGTGGACGATTACCAAGGACCTCATTGAAGACGGACGCACCCATCTTCTTCTTGATAAACCCATCCCCCTCACCATCCCCATTCGTCTTCTTCATGGCATGCTGGATGTCACCGTACCCCCCAGTTACTCTCACAAAATCATGGACTTGGTCACCAGCCCTGATGTCACGCTCACCCTCATAAAATCCGGAAACCATCGTCTTTCTCGACCAGAAGACATGCGCATTTTAGGAGACCACCTCGAGGATTTGGTAACCGGTTATCTCTTGACAAGGGAAGGTTAAGCCTTTTATCAAAAGATATACGATGTTTTTGAAAAACGTATGAGCCCAGATGGCGGAATTGGTAGACGCGCTAGCTTCAGGTGCTAGTGGGCGAAAGCTCGTGGAAGTTCGAGTCTTCTTCTGGGCACCATCCGTTTGATACGCGATGGACCTCTGTTTGAATGATCCAATATGGAAAGGACTTTAGCCGATGAAAATTCACTTGCACCAAAACGACTTGCCAGGAGACGTTGATTTAGGCAACTTGGTTGCGATTGATACAGAAGCCATGGGCTTACGTCCCCATCGGGATCGTCTATGCTTGGTTCAACTGTCTTCTGGAGATGGGGTTTGCCATTTAGTGCAGTTTCCGGACAGACACTATGAAAGCGCCCATAATTTAAAGAAGTTGCTGGCAGACCCGAAGGTCACCAAGCTTTTTCACTTCGCCCGCTTTGACGTGATGATCTTGTCTTATTATATAGGGGTTGTTTCAACGCCTATATACTGCACCAAGATTGCCTCCAAACTGATTCGAACCTTCACAGAACGACATAGCTTGAAAGATTTGTGTAAAGACCTTCTCAAAATCGAAATCTCCAAACAAGAACAAACCTCCGACTGGGGTGTCAAAGAGCTTTCTCAAGACCAGCTGCGCTATGCCGCAACGGACGTTTTGCATCTTCATGCCCTCAAAACGCAATTGGATGCTCTTTTGATGCGTGAAAACCAAATGGACCTGGCACAAGCTTGCTTTTCGTTTCTCCCCTATCGCACGCAGCTGGACCTCACGGCGGGCGAAGAGTTTGATATATTCCATCATTAAGATGGCATAGCTTATAGGGTTTTTACCTTACTATATGCTTTTAATCGCCTGTCAATCACAAGCCCCCTACTTTGGACGCCCACACAATCTAATCTTACCAAAATGAAAACTCTGCTTTACGTGTTCAAACTAGAGTATTTTTACGGGATTGCATCTGAGTGTAAGGCATGTACAATACCTTTCACCTTAAATTCTAGAACCTTAATAATAGGTTCTATCATTAAATATTGTTGCAAAGGAGTCTAATGATGAAATGGATCAATTTCTTGTTCTTATTTTTAACGCTGCACACAGTTGGGTATTCAGCTGATATGGATCCTCGAGAACTCGAGGATCGTAATAGATCCTTAATTCTAAAGCAAGGCAGGGCTCCTATTTCAATAAACCCATTAGAGACACAGGCAGTCCCGTCTCTTGCTTCATCAGGCTTTTTCAAGATATTAAATTTCGAACACATCCTTCATATCACTTCGTTTCTTTCAACCCCTGAAATAGGGGTGTTAACCCAAACTTGTAAATCCTTAGCTTCAGATTCTAAGATTGCGGTTCTATGGCGATTAGCTGCACAAGTTCATGTATCCACAGACGATTTGTACAGAATTTCTCACCCTGTATTGTTCCGAATGTCTTGTCTATTACAAAGCCCATCGGCACTTGGAGTGGCTGCCCAGAAGGTTTTCCAAGAACCAGTCCCTAACATCGCTCCCCTCTTACAGTTGTCCATAATAATGTATTTCAACAATCCTGAATCCCTCATGACATTTTATTCTACTAAATTTCCTAATTCATTAACTGCTTTTACAAAACAATTACCGCCCTTACAACCCCATGTCTATTTTTTGATATCAAAGTTTCCAGTTATCGCATATAAAATGTTAAATTTTGGTTATTTCAGAGATATCGTAGATTTAAGCGAAAGTGAGTGTGAATGGGTTGTTGATCATCTTAAGTCCCAAGACAATCTCGAAAAATCCCACATGGATCCACCGGAAACTGGATACGCCACCGAAGAAGTTTTTGACTACATCCTTTCCAAAAGAATTAAGGACCATAGGCTTAAAGCCCTAAATGACTTGATGAACCTTATTCCCGCTTCTTTATGCGATCTTAAAACAGCTATATTCTGTGAATTTTGTGATATTCTAATCTCCATAGACCTTGAGGACCAAAACTTGTATCTTCGAGTCGTAACAAAATTGCTGGCCGATCCCTCTATTAATGAGCCCCTCATTTTGAAAATATTTCCGGCCTTTCGGACTTTAGGAAAGATTACATCATGTAATTACTTGAATAGAGGTTTTTTATTAGGTGTGCAAAATATACTAGCAACCAGTCCCCTTACCAAAGATATCGTATCTGTAATAGAAGAACTAAGCTCAACAACTCACAAAGATAAAGAAGAAGCAATTAAGATCAAAAAAAAAGAAGCAATAATGGGGGGAGAATTATTGAATTTTTAATGGTGAAGCAATACCCCGTCAATCAGCAAAATAGGTTAGGGTTATTACAAACATATTCTCTCCCTCAAGGTAAGACTCTTAACCTTGTTATTCTTGATTTTTCTGTTAAATTAGTGCACTATACATTAATGACTATGTTCAAATCAGAATGGAGCCCTTTATATGGCGGAAGCTGTTGCTCTCAAGGTTAGCCAAGTATCGTCGATATTAGAAACAGGCAGAACCGCTCTCTTGACGGAAACCGCTGGGTTACAAGCCCTGGCTGACTCTTTAAATGAGAATTTTGAGACCGCCGTTGAGCTTATTAAGAACCTCTCTGGTCGCGTCATCATCAGCGGCATGGGAAAAAGCGCCCATGTTGCCCGGAAGATCGCCGCAACGCTAGCATCTACCGGACAGCCTGCCTATTTCGTCCATCCAGCTGAGGCCAGCCATGGTGACCTTGGCATGATCACAGCGGATGATTTGGTCATCGCCCTTTCCTATTCTGGGGAAACGCAAGAGCTGGGCAGCCTTATCACCTATACCCGTCGTTTTAACATTCCTCTTATTGCCATTACAGGCAAAGAAAAGGGCACCCTTGGTCAGGTGGCAACGATTGTGTTGGCCTTACCAAAAGTGGCCGAAGCTTGCCCGATGGGGCTCGCCCCTACAACCTCTACGACCATGATGATGGCTTTGGGAGATGCGCTGGCCGTTTCTCTCCTGTCTTTGCGGGGATTTTCCCCCAACGAATTTCAAATCTTTCACCCCGGGGGAAATTTGGGCAATAGCTTAGCGCGCGTGGGAGATCGTATGCACAAAGGCGAGAAACTTCCCATCGTTGATGAAAATACCCTCATGGGGGAAGTGCTACTCGAGATGTCCGCCAAGGGATTTGGGTGCATTGGCGTAACGAATCCGCAAGGGTTATTGACGGGCGTGATTACGGACGGTGACTTGCGTCGTCATATGAGTCCGCACTTACTGACCCAAAAGGCGATCGACGTCATGACCCCCAACCCCGCCGTTGTTGCCCCCGATACGCTCATGGCTCAAGCGTTGTCCTTGTTAAACCAAAAGTCAATCACCAGTCTTTTTGTGGTGGAATCCTTAAATCAACCTGCCAAACCTTGTGGCATTGTTCACATTCATGACTTCTTGCGTATGGGAATTGTTTAGAAAATGAAAGTATGGTTGACGAAATGACCACGCACCCCCCCCGCTTGCGCAATTTTAAGCCTCGAATGAAATTGAGCGACATCCCGTCTCTAAAAGGCCGGAGTCGGATGATCGAGCGGCTGAAATATAGCCTGCCCGGAATAGCTCTTGTTGCCCTAGTGGTGTTGATTGGCTGGCCTCAGTTCCAAAAATGGACCTATGGACAAAAACCAACCCTTGCCCAAACACGACTGGTTCCAAAAACAAATAATACAGCGACGCTCCCAGAATATAAGAGCATCGATAATAAGAATCAGCCCTATACAATTACAGCTGATCACGGCGTAGAGACCTCCCCTGAAGAAATTGATTTGACCCAGCCCAAGATGGACTTGAATTTACATTCAGGTGAAAGGGTGACTTTAACATCAGATTCAGGCAAGCTAAATAAAGCGACCAACCAAATACACTTAGTAGGCAACGTGACCCTAACCCATTCCCTCGGGTATCATTTACATACCGCTCAAGCCTGGATTGACTACAATCAAGGAACGGCTCATAGCAATGATGCTGTTTGGGGAAATGGTCCTGCAGGCACAATTGAAGCCCGCGGCTTCCGTATGACGGAGCGCGGTGCTAAAGTAAGCTTTATTGGAGGAGCACAACTGCTCTTGATGAAGGGAGAAAAGCCTGAATGACATACGGGATTATACGCATCATGAGCAGTCTTTGTTTTTTGAGTCCTGCGTTTGCAACGCCCCAAACTCCCTCCTCTCCCCCCGTATCCACCAATCAAGCAAACATCAAAATCATATCCGATGAAATGGACTGCAACCAAACCACAAACGTTTGTATTGCCAAGGGAAATGCCATTGCTGAAAAGCTTGGCGATTCAAAGGTAAAGATTTTAAAGGCAGACCAAATCACTGCTTATTTTGCCAAAGACGGGGAAAATGGCCCTATGAAAGTGGTTCGCTTAGAAGCAGATGGAAATGTATTTTTTATCATTGGGGACATTATTGTCCAAGGAAAGCGGGGCCATTATGCAACCGAAGAAGAAACAGCAGAAGTCTTTGAGGATGTAAAAATTACCAACGGTGAAAACCAATTAGAAGGTGGATATGGAAAAGTTCACATGAAGACCGGTCAGTACACCATTCGAAACACGGACAATCGTGTTCAAGCTCTCATTTTTACCAAAGATAAAAATAGAGAACCCATGGGAAATACAAAAATTAACGACAATCAAGGGGGCACCCCATGTCCAAAGCCATAATCCCTACGGGTCTCGTCGCTGAGAATTTAGGGAAAACCTACAGCAAGCGTCCTATTTTAATGGGAGCCAGCTTTCACCTTCAGCGGGGGGAAGCCATTGGACTTTTAGGGCCAAACGGTGCCGGAAAAACGACCTGCTTCTCCATCATCACGGGGCTTATTTCTCCCGATATGGGAAGAATATGGCTCGATGGTCATGACATTACCCATTTACCAATGTATCGTCGTGCCCGCCTTGGCATCGGGTACTTGCCTCAGGAGGCCTCTATTTTTAGAGGCATGAGCGTTGAACAAAATATTCGAGCGGTCTTGGAACTCGTTGAACCTTCCAAAGACCTTCGCGAACAAATCATAGATGCTCTGCTAGATGAATTTGCGATTAGCCATTTGCGTCAATCCCCTGCTGTTTCGTTATCCGGTGGCGAACGTCGACGGGTCGAAATTGCCCGAGCGCTTGCTACATCTCCTCATTTTCTCTTGCTCGATGAGCCTTTGGCTGGAATTGACCCTATTGCCATGAATGAAATTCGTGAATTAATTTTCCATCTCAAAGTTCGCGGAATTGGTGTCTTAATCACGGACCATAACGTTCGGGAAACCCTTGATATTGTTGATAGAGCTTATATTTTGCACAACGGACAAGTCCTGATGGAAGGAACCCCTGAAGAAATCATTTCACATAAAGATGTGCGCCGTGTTTACTTAGGAGAAAGGTTTAGTCTTTAATCTATAAAGGTAGATACGCAGTTGTCATTCATAAAGACGTTTGGTAGTCTCATATAATAACATAAGGGAATTGAAACATGAAAATATCGACATCTGGAAAGCATATTGAAGTTGGAGAAAGCTTAAGAACGCATATTGAGTCAGCCCTCAAAGCACTCGTTACACGCCAATTAGGGGATGTTCTCGAAGCCAACGTTGTCATTTCTAAAGGCAGATATGAATTTAAAACAGATATATCTGTTCACGTCAGTCGCCACTTCACTGTGCGCGCTCATGCAGATGATGATGATCCTTACCGCAGTTGTGATTTGGCTCTTGAGAAAATGGAAGCCCGAATCCACCGGTACAAAACACGCCTCCGGGATCAAAAGCGCGTTCGGGATGAAGATACTTTTCCGGCTCAACAATACGTCATTAATGCAAAAGATGAAGATACTGGCGCCGATACACCTTTGATTATTGCCGAGATGAGTCATGAGATCCCAACAATTTCTGTTGGTGAGGCTGTAATGCTCATGGACTTAAGTGACTCTACAGTCATGATGTTTAAAAATACAAAGTCCGGTCACTTCAATGTGGTTTATCGACGTGATGATGGGCACATTGGATGGATTGATCCATCGATTGTTAAAAAATAGCACGCGGGTGCTGCCGATTCTAAAGAAAAGGCAGCACTTTTTTCTCCCCACCTAACCCTCTCAAGATCCACGTTTTTCCAAGTTCCTAATATCATGAGTTGTATAGAGGCTCACAAGACGTGCAATAACAATGGCCATATAGAGTTGCCCACAAATAGCCTCTCCCGATGAAAAAGCGCTCGCAATAACCGATTTGGGGGCAATACTCCCATAGCCGGTCGTCGTCAACGTCACATAACTATAATAGAATAAATGGTTAAACACCTGGGAGATGCTTTTAGCATCCACATGGTCACTTGAATATATCCCATTAAAAGAACCCGGTTGAATGAGCTCGATGATCATATAGATAAAACTCCAGGCTAAGCCAATCAGCAAATAAATACTCACCGCCCCAGATATTATATGATGATCAACTTGTGTGTGACTTTTTATATGGCCCACAATGGCATAGATAACAAAGGCGAATAGTCCCAAATTCGAAAACAAACCCATAACCTCTCTTAATGAATATTCAAAAGAGTCTGTGGATAGTGTCATGAATATTCCTGGAAGAGAAAGGAGGAGGACAATGATCACTTGAGATCTCTTTATGGAAACCAAATAAACACATGTCATAATAAGGGCACAAAAGACCACTTTAAAGAAAAGGCCACCCACGCCAAACTCCCTTGCAATGGGGAGAAGAAAGAATAGCGCGCTCATTCCTACTAGGAAAAATGTAAGACTTTTAGAGGGCATGTTTTGGGGGGAATTTGTTGATGTACGACTCATGCTTTATGTCCAATCTTTAACCATTTTGGCTTAAAACTTTTCGGAATGATGTTCGAAAAACTAAAATTACCCTTAAAGAAAATGTAATAGAGAATGGGAATAATTCCTAAAGTCAAAGCCGTTCCAAAGCTGAGCCCACAGATCATAACAACCGCCATCCCAAACCACAAATCCCCACCGGATATGACCATCGGGATCAACCCTAATACGGTCGTAACGGTTGTCATTAAAATCGGTCGGAGTCTGACCACACACGCAGAAATCACCGCGTCTTCTAGGGATCTTCCCAGTGCCCGTTGACTATCCATGCGGTCGATCAAAACAATTCCATTGTTGACAATAATCCCAGCCAAACTGAACATGCCCAACATGGCGTTAAAGCTTAAGAAAGTACCCGTCGCAAGCAGCCCAAATACGGCTCCTATCAATACAAGAGGTATCGTCAGCATAATAATGGCTGCCCGTCGAATCGAATTAAACTGCCACACGAGAATGAGGGCGATGATCGCAAGCGCGTGGGGCAAGAATTTAAACAAGGCAAGATTCGCTTTTTGCGCTCCCTCGATCTCTCCCCCATACTCGATTCTATACCCTGGAGGGAAGGGAAATTTGGCTATGACAGGGAGCATCATTTTATGCAGTTCAGACGCTTGAAGCCTCTGGTGCTTGGCTGATACTGTAATGGTTCTCTCTTGATTGAAGCGCATGATTTTCTCAGGAACGATGGTTCCAACCGTGTTTGAAAACTGGATCAACGGGACAACTTGTTTGTTTTGGGACAAAACCGGTAGGGTCATCAAACGATCCAAGGTATTAACGTCTTCTTCCCCGCGCACGATCACAGGAATAATTTTATCTCCCTCCCGATAATCAGTTATTTGAGTGCCGTCAAAATAAGCCCGCAAGGCATTGGAGAGCATTTCCGTCGTCACCCCAACTCGCCTTGCACCGGCTTGATCTACCTTCATCAAAATTCTAATGACTGGGTTCTGCCAGTCGTCCGTCACGGTCAACATTCCTGGGATGTTACGAAGTTCCCTTTCAAAATCATCAGCCAACTTAAAGAGAGTTCCAGCATCAGGTCCGCTAATGCGATATTCCATCATGCCAATTTCTGTTGGCCCCAACCACATTTGCTTTGCCCGCCCCGTCACCTCCGGAATAGCTTCAGCAATTTTGCGATTGGTTCGATCGACGAGTGGTTTCGTGTCTTTTTCGGACCGGGTATTGACCACCACGAAGGCTGTGTTAGTGTCTGGGTTAACAGGTGACAGAGACAAGAAAAATCGTGGCCCGCCAGACCCAACATAGGCAACCGTACTCGTCACTTCTGGATTTAACTTCTTATCTTCCAACCATTCGGTAAGAATCCGCGTGGCCTTAACGGTTTCTGTGATATCGGATCCAGCTGCCAAATCCAAATACACCAGAAACTGGTTGCGATCTGATGGTGGCATGATTTGCGTGACGAGAGAGCCAAATCCCGAAATAGCGAATCCTAAAAGGGTAACCATTATCCCAAGAAAAATGATTTTTTGATTCATGATGATTTTCAATATATTCGTGTAAGAAAGATACCAACCTTTATTGTATATATCTTCATGAGATTGCTTCGGAGCGTCTCTTTCTGACAAGAACCAATAACACAACGTCGGAGTAACATAGATCGCCAAGAACCAAGATGATAAGAGCGAAACGATAATAACCGTTCCAAGAGAGCGCACAAACTCACCAGTGACGTTGTCAGCCCACATGAGGGGCATAAAGGCAAAAATGGTCGTCAATGTAGAAGACAGAAGCGGAATACCAAGGGAGGAGGCGGCGGCAAGCGCAGCTTCTCGTTTGGGTGTCCCCTGATCCATGCGTCGCCGCATATCCTCCGCAATCACAATGGCATTATCAATCAATAACCCGAGGGAAATGATAATGGCCGCAATCGACATACGTTGCAGATCAACATGAATAAAGGACATGACAACAATCGACATCAGAATCGTTAACGGTACAAGAGTCCCAACGATCAACCCGGTTCTTAATCCAAGGAATAGAATAACCACACATAATACAATGGCAATGGCTTGCTTTAAATTACTCACAGCCCCTGCAACAGCCGCTTTAACAAGAGTGGGTTGGTAGGTAGCATAATCGACATTCATGCCAAGGGGTAAAGTGGGTTTCATCCCCTTCACAAAGCGGGTGACATCCTGCTCAAAAGTGTCGATATTCATCCCATCCATCATGGATAAGGCCAAGATCACAGCGGGTTTGTTGTTAAAATAAACAGGATTTCTTGGGGGATCAATGTACGCTCGACTCACCTCGACAATGTCCCTCAAGAATAAACTCTGACTGGTCCCAGGTACATGAATTTGGACATTACGGATTTCTTCCAGGCTTTGGAAATCCCCACTGGGTTGAATTGTGATCCGTTGACCATCCGCAACAACTGTACCACTGGGAAGCACCACATTCTGAGATCGAATAGTATTCATAATTTGATTAGGGGAAATGCCGTAATGGGCCAAACGGGCCCCATTAAAATCTAAGAAAACCGTCTCATCTTGAATGCCATAAACATCCACGCGGCTTACGCTATCCAGCTGTCCCATCGCATCTTGGAGATCTTTTGCAACTTCTCTCAGCTCTGCCAAATTAAAACCGTCACCGGATAGAGCGATGGTGATCTCAGAAACACGACCATAATCATCATTGACGTAAGGGCCGATTGTTTCCTTGGGAAGCTTATCTTTCAGATCCGTCATTTTATTGCGCAGATCCTGCCAAATAGGTTCTAAATTAAAATAACGATCATAAACCTTCGGTTGTACAAGTACATACCCCGTTTTAACCGTGGTCGTAATTTCATCAACCTCAGGAACTTGTTTGACGGCCCGTTCAATGGGTATGGCAACAAGGTCTTCCATTTGCTGCGCAGATAATCCTGGATAATAAGCGGTTACTTGCGCATCGCGGATCACGATCGCTGGATCTTCTCGACTGGGAATTGTAAAAAATGAAAAGAGCCCGCCGACAATCAAAAAAAGAATCAAAAGAATCGTCAGGCGCGAATTTTTGATGGCAAATTCGGTAATACGGTCCATCTTAAAGCATCCTCATCATCGATCCGTTTCAGGACTGCGATACTTTTGTTTCCATTGGGTAACTGTTTGTCCATCTTCTAAGAAAGGAACCCCCGCGGTGACAAGGATATCCCCTTCTTTCAGTCCCTTGATGACTTCTATCAAATTGCCTTGAATATTACGGATTGTGACATCCTGGCGTTTAACCTTTGATCCGTCATTATTAAACAAGAAAACAGAAACAACCTTATCAGCAGCATCGGGTAAGTTTTCACGCTTTTGAGCTAATTGAGGACGTGTATCAACGGCAGAAATTGGTATGAGATATATATTTTCTTTTCCTTCGATGTGTGAATCAAAAATAATTTGAGCAGACATTCCTGCCCGCAAATCTGCTGTTGTTTCCATCAAGTCAAAGGTCACGGGAAACGCATTTCCCACATTGCTCTGAGCCCCAATTTCACGAACAACCGCTTTGACTTGCAAATTCTTCATCGTCGGGAACTCAACTTTTACTACTTGTTTTGGTTTGAGATCACGAATGAGAGATTCTGGTACCAGAACTTCAATCTTAAGCCCCACTTCGCTTTGAAGTTTAAAAACAACGCGCCCGGCTTGCGTTTCTTGGTGGGGTTCTATGAGACGCTGAGAGATTTTCCCATCAAACGGAGCCAACAACTTCGTGCGATCCAAGTCGCGCAGTCGCTCTTCCTCAATTGAAGTCTCTATTTTCTCCTTGCTGACAGCCATCTCATATAGAGATTTTGCTTTTTCATAAGCCGCTTTGCTGGCGAAATCATGTTCTTGAAGTGTCTTTTTTCGGGTAAATTCTTCAAAAGCATTCGTAACATTTGTCTTTGCACTCACCCGAGCGGCTTGAGCAGACAGGAGTTTTAACTCAAAATCTCGAGGGTCTATTGCCGCCAAGAGTTGCCCCTTCTTGACTGAATCACCCAGTTTAACTTCAACCGTCTCAACCGTACCACCAACTTGAAAACTCAAATCCGATTCATCCGTAGGCCTTACCACACCCGACAATTGACGCGTTCCAGAGGATGACGCTGGGGTAACGAGAAGCGTTTTCACGGATCGAATGATTTCTTTGTCTTTAATTTTTTTCTCCTTACAGCCTACCAAAGATAAAGCCAAAAGAAGCAAGGGAATGATTATAAAATGGAAAAAGGAGTGGCGATTCACCAAAAGCATAGTCAACACCTCAATAATTCAATAGTCGTCCACGTCCTACTTAAAAATTATCATCCTTGAGGATTTCGCACAACCTTCTTTTGGACAATTTTATTAAAATTCAATGCATTTGAGGCCTAAATGATGATTTGGGTCTCCATGAATGGGGGGAGTGATGGAATCACATTTAACTTTCATTTGTATACATCTGTATATTTGGATTGGCGTATACATTTAAAATATTTGTCAGTCATTGCAAGCCCCCCGTACGACCTGGAAGAGTCGGGGATGCGTGGCAATTCAAAGGCAGCAGGAGTGATTCAGATGTGGTATGCGGTTAGAAAAGGGGCAATGAACCCATGCTTAGCCCCTGAATTGCTTCGTCGCATGCGCTCCTCGCAATGACAAATTAATTCTGAAACATAACCTTGTGAAATGGCTTTCAGGTGATATGAAACAATATTCTTACCCCCCTCACCCCCAAAGGTCGCGCATCTTGGCAAAGAAGCCAGCGGATTGGGGGCTAGTGGATTCTTGTTTGCTGTCAGTTTCAAATTCGCGCAAGAGCTCTTGCTGACGTTTCGTCAAGTTCATTGGCGTCTCAACAAGCACTTCTACATACATATCTCCGCGAGCGCCGGACCTTCTGAAAATATTCATGCCCTTGCCCCGAAGGCGGAATTGATGACCCCCTTGCGTGCCAGCTGGAATTTTCAATTTGGTTCGTGTACCGTCGATAGTGGGCACTTCGAGTTCACCCCCCAAGGCGGCCGTTGTCATCACGATCGGAATCCGACAATGGATATCTGGGCCGTTTCTTTGGAAGAATCGGTGAGGCTTGATGCTCACAAAAACATACAGGTCTCCAGGTTCTCCACCTCGAACACCCGCTTCCCCAGCAGCTGCGACCCGAATGCGGGTGCCATCTTCAACACCTGCTGGTATTTTGACATCCAACTCTTTCTCACGGCGAACGCGTCCCGTTCCTTGGCAAGTTTTGCATGGTTTTTCTATTGTTTGACCAATTCCTTGGCATGTATGACAAGGGCGCTCGATGGTAAAGAACCCTTGTTGAGTTCGGATCTTCCCGCGCCCCTGACAACTGGTACAAACTATGGGCGTTGCGCCCCCTTCTCCCCCAGACCCTTTGCATGAGTCACAAGATGCAGCTGTCATATATTTAACGTGAGGATTGGTGCCATTAAAGGCTTCTTCTAAGGTAATTTCGGCATTATAACGAATGTCGGATCCGCGCAAGTTTGCCTCGGCAGTGCGGCGTCCACCCCCCATGCCAGCAAACATTTCATCAATAATATCAGAAAAGTCGAAGCCAAAACCGCCCGCGCCGGCACCAGGATGAAAACCACCCCCGCCGCCTGCGCCATCAAAGGCTTGATGACCAAACCGGTCGTATGCAGCGCGCTTTTGATCGTCACTTAAGACCTCATAAGCTTCTGATATTTCCTTGAATTTTGTCTCAGCTTCTTTGTTGTCAGGATTTCGGTCGGGGTGAAACTGCATGGCCAGTTTGCGGTAGGCTTTTTTCATCTCGTCCGCACTCGCGCTTCTAGAAACGCCGAGCAGTTCGTAATAATCTTGTTTAGGTTTTGCCATTAGGTATCTTTACTAAAGTTTATAAATTTTCAACTCTGCCCAAATTTACAGCTTGCACAACTCGGCCAAAAAATGTTTGTCGTCATTGCGAGACGTTGCGCCGAAGCGCATAGCTAAGGAGAGCGAAGGAGCAACCCATGTATTTTCAACACCTTGCAGCACCAAAAACTTCGAAAAATCAAATGCATGGATTGCCACGTCGCTTCGCTCCTCGCAATGACCAAATTTTGAGGACTGTAATATTAATTCCTACTATTTCTTTACCACACTCTGAAACGTTGGTCACGCCCCCTACTTTGCTTTTTTCTTTGATTCCTCTTCAACATCCTCAAACTCAGCGTCCACGACCGTGGCGCCGTCCGTTTCGGGAGCACTTTCCGCTCCCGCTGCTGCATCTTTCTCTTGCATTTCCTTGTACATGGCTTCGCCCATTTTCATGGCCGAAGTTGCAAGGCTTTGCGTTTTGGCTTGAATATCCGCCACATCTTCACCCTCGAGAGCAGTCTTAAGGGCAGCAAGATCTGCCTCAATTGCAGCTTTTTCTTCCGCATTGACCTTATCACCGTGTTCGGTCAAAGATTTTTCTGTAGAATGAACAAGAGCCTCCCCATGATTTTTGGCTTCCACCATCTCGCGGCGTTGTTTGTCAAGTTCAGCATTCGCTTCCGCTTCTTGAACCATCTTTTCAATGTCAGCTTCAGACAATCCCCCAGAGGCTTGAATCCGAATTTGCTGTTCTTTCCCGGTTGCCTTATCTTTTGCAGATACTTGCACAATGCCGTTCGCATCAATGTCAAAAGTCACTTCAATTTGAGGCACACCTCGAGGAGCCGAAGGGAGCCCCACCAGATCAAATTGACCTAAGATTTTGTTATCGGCAGCCATCTCACGTTCCCCTTGGAACACACGGATCGTCACAGCCGTTTGGTTGTCGTCTGCCGTGGAAAAGGTTTGGCTCTTTCGGGTTGGAATGGTCGTATTGCGCTCAATCAATCGGGTAAACACGCCACCCAACGTTTCAATTCCTAAAGACAGGGGAGTTACATCGAGAAGGAGAACATCTTTCACATCCCCTTGCAAAACAGCACCTTGAATCGCCGCACCAATTGCGACAACCTCATCTGGATTGACCCCGCGATGCGGCTCTTTACCAAAAATTGATTTTACAGTCTCCATGACCTTGGGCATGCGGGTCATACCGCCAACAAGAATCACTTCTTCAATTTTATCTGCGGTCAAACCTGCATCTTTCAATGCAGCCTTACAAGGAGCAATTGTACGCTCAATCAACTTGGCGACGAGAGACTCTAATTTTGCACGGGTCAATTTCACATTCAAATGCTTTGGACCTGCAGCATCTGCAGAAATGAAAGGCAAATTGATCTCTGTTTGCATCGCTGAAGAAAGTTCAATCTTGGCTTTCTCTGAAGCTTCTTTTAACCGTTGCAACGCCAGTTTGTCCTGGCGCAAATCAATTCCTTGCTCATTCTTAAACTCATCAGCAACAAAGTCCATAATGCATGCATCAAAGTCTTCACCGCCAAGGAATGTGTCGCCATTGGTTGCCTTAACTTCAAATACACCATCCCCAATTTCTAGAATGGAAATGTCGAAGGTACCGCCGCCTAGGTCATAAACCGCAACGATCCCACTGCCTTTCTTTTCAAGGCCATAAGCCAGCGCAGCTGCCGTCGGCTCGTTAATGATGCGTAATACTTCCAGACCGGCGATTCGCCCAGCATCTTTTGTTGCTTGACGTTGAGAATCATTAAAATAAGCAGGGACAGTGATCACAGCTTGCGTTACTGTTTCTCCCAAAAACGCCTCTGCTGTTTCTTTCATCTTTTGAAGAATAAAAGCACTGATCTGGCTCGGGCTAAATTTTTCACCCCGTCCATCAACCCAAGCATCTCCGTTTTCACCCTTAATAATTTTATAAGGTACAAGATCCATGTCCTTCTTTGTGATTGGGTCATCAAAACGACGACCAATCAGACGTTTAATCGCGAACAGTGTATTCTCTGGATTTGTAACAGCCTGACGTTTCGCTGCTTGGCCAACAAGGCGTTCCCCATTCTCTCCAAATGCAACCATTGAAGGAGTAGTGCGTGCTCCTTCTGCATTTTCTATAACACGAGCATTTTTGCCCTCCATGACAGCTACACAAGAGTTTGTCGTACCTAAGTCAATCCCAATTACTTTTGCCATTTAATATTCTCCTAAAAAATTTCCACCAAAAATTAGCAGCATCTTAACTTAACTGCTAACAATATATATCAATTGGGCTATAAAATCAAGTTTTGCATCATTTTTTTGGTCTCGCAGGAAATTGCAGTAGATCATCTAATAATGGCATAAACTTTAGTTAGTCACGCCTAATTCCCTGTAACCTTAGACACACCAACCATTGCCGGACGTAAGAGCCTCTCGTGCATGCTATAACCAACTTGCAATACTTGAACCACCGTTCCTGCAGCGACACTGGCATCCTCAACTTCAAACATGGCTTGGTGCAAATTCGCATCAAACTTCTCATTTAAAGGTTCTATCTTTTTTATGCCGTGCCGCTCAAATGTTGATAACAAAGCACTTTCTGTCAATTCAATCCCTTGAATCAATGCTTTTACAGATTCAGGCAATGCCTCCACATCACCACAACTCTCCAGCGCACGGCGTAAATTGTCAGCAATCGCGAGCATATCTCGCCCAAAATTGGCGCTTGCATATTTCAAAGCTTCTTCACGATCTTTTGTCGCCCGACGACGTAAATTTTCCGTCTCAGCCATAGCCCGCAGCCATTGGTCTTTAAGATTTGCAACTTCCCCTTCCAAGCTTGTCAATTCTTGCGTCTCGGTTTCAGCTTTCTTTTCTAACTCTTCAGCCATTTTTTCTAAGTCTTCGGCTGTGCCCGTCTCAAGAGGGGGAACATTATTATTATCCATAAAATACTCCTTCATTAACATTGTTACATTATATATGTATTGTACCTAAGATGAAATGAGATAAATTTCAAGCCCCTGTTTTCTTCAGAGTTTTCCTACATATTTGACCATATAGAGTCAAAAAAACCACACTCTTAAAAATAAATTTATTAGATAATTTTACTCACTTGCTAGACAAATTGTCGCACCCTATAGTGTATGAATAATTAACTTATAATTAGTAAGTGAAGGTTAAGATATATGAATTATCACAATCCGAAAGGAGAAGAGAATCTATGTCCGTAGAAGTACCTGAAACCTACCAACCATCTGATGATGAGCCATTTATGAGCTCACAACAAATAGAGTATTTCCGCAGACGTCTGACAACTTGGCGGGCCCAACTCGTTCAAGAATGCAACGAAGCTATAAACCTTCTCCAAGAAGAACCTCAAGTCGAAGCTGATCTGGTTGATTGTGCTGCCAATGAAACAGATCGTAATATTGAACTTCGTGCCCGGGATAGAGAACGAAAACTGATTAATAAAATAGAAGAGGCCCTTCGCCGTATTGAAGAAGGCTCTTATGGTTACTGCGACGAAACAGGCGAACCCATTGGGGTCAGACGCCTTGAAGCCCGCCCCATTGCCACCTTAAGCTTGGAAGCTCAAGAACGTCATGAACGCCGCGAGCGCCTCCAGCGAAACGATTAACTAGATTCTCTTAATTTTGCCGGACTGCTCCACGCATGGAGCATCCTGCAAAACCCCACAATTCATAAATTTCCAAATCCAATATATTCTACAGCCGTTTCGAAAAAATTCACCTTTCGTAGTCTATAAAATCACTCCCTGCTTGTATAACTCATTATTAGAGTGAATATCATGCCAAATTCTAAATTTTACACCTTCTAAAATTGGATCATGTAAGAGCATATATTGTGAAATACCATTTTTAATTAGGTATTTTACCCCCATTTTATGCCCATTTACACTAAGGATACCTTAGGATTATGAAATTATTTAAAATTTTAGGAGATTTATCGTAAAAATGTGTATAAGCTTTTAAGTGTAGTAAGTGTGTAACCCTTTTGGAGGATATAATGTATAATACTTTTTCTAAATATTTTGCGGAAATGATAGGAACATTGATATTGGTTTTAGTAGGCGCTGGAAGCGCAGTCCTTGCCGGCAATGAAATTGGCGTCTTAGGCGTTGCACTTTCATTCGGATTAACCCTAATGGCCTTAACGTATGCTCTTGGACCCGTCTCTGGTTGCCACATCAACCCAGCTGTCACTATCGGCTTGGCCTTGCGCAAGCGTTTTGATACCAAATTGATTGTACCTTACGTCTTCTTTCAACTCGTCGGCGGCATTATTGGGGGATACATTCTCTTCACCATCGCGTCCGGTCATGCTGGATTCATCGCTGACACGTTTGCTGCTAACGGCTGGGGCGAGCATTCCCCAAATCATTATAGTTTGCTTGCTTGCGGCATAGCAGAAGCAACGCTAACAGCTCTTCTTGTTTTTGTAACATTGAGCACCATCAGCCATGGATTTGCAAAAGGATTTGGTGGCATCACCATTGGCGTTACCTTTGTCATCATTTATCTATTGTCCATCCCCATCACCAACGGTGCATCTAACTTTGCCCGCAGCCTTGGTGCTGCCGCATTTGCTGACGGCTGGGCCCTTCAACAACTTGGGCTTTTTGCACTAACCAGCATTCTTGGCGCCATCTTAGGTGCATTCCTTCACTACCTTGTTTATGCTAACGAAAAATAATTCGTTACCTTAATTATAATAACTCTCACACACAAAATTGGGGGGTACTTTTGTACCCCCTCTTTTTTTGACTAAGTTAGCCGCAGAAAATCAGTTTATTTCTTGTTTTCAATAACCCGAGCAATGAAAAATTTTGTATATGAAATGTCAGCGGGTGAAAAGTCCTTGCCCCCTTTGGGGTGAGGATGCACATTTCAACCTCACCTATTCAACTAATGTAGTGATTATTGCTTATAAGAACCTACATCTGTATAACTACTTAAACCCGTTAAAAGACCTAAGTTTGTAATATCAATTCCATTTGAACCACACTCTAGCTCCAAAAGTCTTAAGGCGCAACTGCTTGAAAGTGGGTCCAATGCCTTATACAAATAGGCAGCACCAGAAGAGCCAATTTTGTTATTTTTAATGAATAAGCGTTTTAGGTTTTTAAATTTAGGGAAGGCCTCAGCCAAATATTTTGCTCCTTCAGCACCAATTGTATTGTTATTTAAATTTAAAAAAACTACGTTTTCCAAGACTTTATCAGAACACATTTTCAATAGAATTCCTAATCGACGATCGTTAATTTCAGATGAATCTAGGATCAAACTCGTTGGAGCCGTTGCGATGATATCACTAATTCTTGCTATAAATGCAGAATCATCAGCTTCCTCAACAGATATATCTGGATTATCACTAAGCAGTGGTGCGGTCGGTCTGGCTAAGTAAGCCGGATCAATTTCTGGCTCCATTGTATTTGCTGATAAGGAAATAGAAACGGCTGCTAAAAATAATAACAGCAAGTTTTTATTAGAAAGAATTTTGTGAATTGATATGTTCATAGTGCATCACTCCATTTGTTATTATAATTTGCAGTAATATATCTCCTAAGATTTTACGTATATACCAAAATATGTCAAAAGATGGAACAAAAATCTCTCACTACGCTTCATTTTCTAGTTTCCGCCAGTTCTGAACATCCTTTAAAGACTCAAGCATTACATTTTATTGGGAGAATACACTTTGCCTAATACATGGGGTATTTGGTCAAGAAGATCAGACGCCATCAACGTATGTCCACCGAATGTATTTTGGTGAGCTTCCGATGCCATGCCACTCAAATACATCCCGACCACAGCCGCATGGATAGGGGTAAGACCTTGAGCCAACAGCCCTGCACAAATACCAGCCAGCACATCACCGCACCCCGCGGTTGTAGCAGCTGTAGATCCGGTTGGATTTTCATAAAATTCCCCATCGGGCCCAGCGATCAAACTGGGAAAGCCCTTCAGCAAAATGACACAATTCCAAGCTTTTGCATGGTCCCTCAAAATGTCTGCCCGGTTTTCCAGTGTCAGATGAACGTCTCCAATCAACCTTTGAAACTCCCCTTCATGGGGGGTTAAGATCCATTGTCCCTTCGCATGATTGTTTATAAAAGTGGGATCAACAGCCATGAGAGCGTCTGCATCCAAAACCATAGGGACTTGAATGAGCTTTAAGGATTCGCGAATTAGGGCAAGGGTTTCTGGGTTGCGATCAATGCCGCATCCCACCCAACCCGCTTTGCATCGTTCTGTGAATGAAGGAATTTCAGACAAAGCCTCAAGGGCCAACCCCCCATCGTCAGTCTCAACCGTACTTTTGAGCATAACTTCGATCGTGTGCGCGGCCATAACAGGCCACACAGATTCAGGAACAAGGCAACGAACACCCCCTGCCCCAATTCTAGCGGCTGCCAAGGCTGACAGTACCGCCGCCCCGGGGAAGGAGCGTGACCCTATGAGACCAAAGACATATCCATTTTCGTATTTATGAGGATTTGTCCCTCTCCTTGGAAGCCACTCTTGTACTAGCGAAAGCGTTGTTTTTGTCATTTTTATTTCCCGATTTTGCATACCGTTGTGTCACCCACGTTGTCCATGAATTATTTCGATACCCATCCTGCGCATGAAGATAGTCATAAAAGAGATGAATAAACTCAAGCCGCATTCTTTCTACGGGATGCTTGCGTGCCTTCAATGGGCCAGAAAGCCGCCGAATATCAAGGGAACCAAGCTTTACCTGTCGGTCAATAATGGCATCTCTGGATAATTTCAAGTTACGAAGCATGTCATACATTACCATAAAGGTCGATGTTCTCCCCTGACCCGCGTGACAATGAAAATGGACCCAAGCCTTGGGTGGTAGATTTTTAACAAGCTCTAAAAATTGTTCCACATCCTTATCTTCCGGTCGCATGTGATCTGTGACCGGCAATCGTACATAATGAGCCCCGTTTCCTGTGACAACATCCTTTTCCGTCATCATAGATGTAATAACAAAAGAATGATCAGTAAGACTGCGCACATAGCCAGCCGCATCCTTATTGGCAATTTTCTTCAAATCAATGCGTTGCCCCATGGTAAGTTTAGCAAGATTTTCTTTTTCATTTTCAAGGACCACAACGACAGGATCCCCTTGAGTCCACCAAGCACCCCTTGCATACCACAAAACCGCATCGCCATTAATAAAGGCATGTGGCTCCTCCCTCAAATCCACAACAACGACTTGGTTAGGTGAAACACCATATTTTCCCAAGAATTCTAGGATGGATTTAAATTGCAAAGCCGCAAATTGGGCGCTTCCAGACATCCTGAGATCAGCCAACCCATTCTCTTCTATTGCCATTGGAAGGGTACCTCGGGTACTGCGAAAGCGACGTGGTAATTTATGAGAATCCTCAACGTCTAACAGTAATGTCCACAAAGGAATTGAAATTTTAGGGAGTGGAACTTCTGAGGCTTGAGCCGCACAAATACATAAGAGCAAGCATAAAGTCGTCCTCAAGAATTTCAACAGTTTACTCTCCATCAGCTTCTTGGAATAAGCGATCCATATCATCCAGTTGACCTCGGGTATATCCTTTATCTTCCTTTGACGGTGAAGACTTGGGATTCAAGCGGGACAAATTATCTACGGTTAGTTGAGTATCCTGAGGCATCGATGAGGCTCCAAGACCTCCAGGCGTATTTCCTTGGCCTCTCACTTGTTCTCGTGATTGACTCACTGTATTTTGGGGTGGTGCTTGCATGATTTGAGGCAATTGACTGGCTTGTGGGGGTCGAATAACCAACATTTGAGACTGCACTGGTACGCCTTGAGCTTGTGGACCATAGTGTT
The DNA here is from genome assembly GCA_019746225.1 of Alphaproteobacteria bacterium. Taxonomy (NCBI): domain Bacteria; kingdom Pseudomonadati; phylum Pseudomonadota; class Alphaproteobacteria; species Alphaproteobacteria bacterium. The sequence goes on from JAIESE010000026.1 coordinate 100,146, forward strand.
GACCCCCTTGCGGTTGCATTTGCGGGCTCATTTGTTGAGGCATAGGCGGCTGCCCATATGGTGGGTTATTCGCCATCGGCGCCCCCACTGCATAACCAGGGCCACCCTGACTCATACCTCCATCTGGAGTTGCTCCAGAAGCCTCTCCTGGACCTCCTGAAACACCACTCGAAAAGACATGGGGTGCCGTGTTGGTTAAATGATCTTGGACTTTTGCATTGACTTGACTCTCTACTTTTAATGCCTGCTCCAAGATTGTTGCTCGCAAGGATGCCGGTAAAATCCCAAGAAGGGTATCTCCCCCATTACGGACCATGGGAATAAAACGAGCCGACTGAACTGTCAGTGATTGGGCATGACGGGGCGAAAATGTACTAAAAATGAGTTCTGCTGCGCTAATAAATACAACGCCCCGCAAGATCCCAAATCCAAAACCGAGAGAATGATCTACCCCCCTGAAAGAGCTTTCGTGAATATATCCCGCAATCATGTTGGCTATAATGCTTAACATAATCAATAGAATGATAAACAAAGAGAAGAGAGCGACCCCATCGGCCATCATCGGATTGGCAACATAGGGCTGAACAAATCCCCGAGCTATAGGTAATAACAGGTAAGATAGAGCTATGGCTCCTCCCCAGCTAAATAAACTTAATATTTCTTTCGTAAAACCACGTAATGCGCCAATCAGGGCCGATAGAAACAAAGCCCCTAGAATGACAATATCTAACCCGTTCATTGCTTAACTTAGCTCCAAAGGTACCGTTAATGTGCTATAAATTTTGTCTTATTATGGGGGACTTTGGGCAAAATGTCCAACAGTTCAATCAAATATTTCATAACATGAATGGACTCAATTCCTTCTTTAACAATATTCCCCTTTTGTTGAGAGGGTAAAGCACAATAAGCCCGCGTAAATCCTAGTTTAGCAGCTTCTTTGAGTCGATTTTCTGCCTGGGCTACAGCCCGAACCTCCCCTGCTAAACCAATCTCTCCAAAGAAAACACTTTGTTGAGGAATGGGAACATTGACCAAAGCGGAAACGAGAGCGGCTGCAACAGCTAAATCTGCTGCAGGTTCCGTAATTTTTAAACCTCCCGCCACATTCAGATATACATCCTTGTTCCCAAAAGTCAGCCCACAACGAGATTCCAAAACCGCTAAGATCATGGATAAACGCCCCGCATCCCATCCTACAGCTGTCCGTCGGGGGGAAGCCAAATACGTCGGTGCCACCAAGGCTTGAATTTCTGACAAAATCGGTCGTGTCCCTTCAATGCCCGCAAAAATGGCAGACCCGCTTACATCTTGGTTATGATCATTTAAAAATAAGGCGGACGGATTGGGAACTTCACTGAGCCCCTGATCGGTCATCTCAAAAACCCCAATTTCATCCGTGGCCCCATAGCGATTTTTGACGGACCGTAAAATGCGGTAGTGATAATTGCGCTCACCCTCAAAGTATAAAACCGTATCAACCATATGTTCCAACACGCGAGGACCAGCCAACACACCTTCTTTGGTAACATGCCCCACCAAAACAACAATAATGTTGCGCTTCTTGGCCGCAACGATCAGTTCATGAGCGCATGCCCTGACTTGCGAAACCGTTCCGGGAGCAGATTCAATCGCATCAATCGCCATGGTTTGGATGGAATCTATGACGACAAGCTCTATATTTCCCAATTCATCTAAGGCGCTTAATATATCCGTTACATTGGTCGCAGACGCCAGATGCAACTGAGATCCGCCTTCCACGCCCAATCGCTGTGCTCTCAAACGGACTTGTGCAACAGCCTCTTCTCCAGAAATGTATGCGCAAGGCACCTGACGCGCCAGAGCCGCTACCACCTGGAGCAACAGGGTCGATTTTCCAATGCCCGGATCCCCTCCGACCAAAAGAACAGAGCCTGGCACAACTCCGCCGCCACAAACGCGATCAAATTCACTAATATTTGTTAATTTTCGAGGCTCCGATGCCGATTCTCCCACGATCCCAACAAATTCTACGCTTGATGGTCGGCCGGCACTCTTCTTGCGTTCCACTTGCTCTTCCACAAGGCGGTTCCAAACGCCACATCCTTCGCACTTTCCACCCCATTTTGAATGCCAGGTGCCGCAATCTTGGCATACAAATCGCACCGTTGTTTTGGCCATGTACCACTCCTTATTGAACTGAACTTTTGTGTAGAGTATATCGAATTTGACAAAAAGCGAAGGGGGGGAATTTTATAAAATGGGTGAACCCGTGAACCTTACTCTGTACTGCCAGGAGTAAAAAATACATCGTACAACTTAAGTCAAGCTTAACTATTTTCATCTAAAATATGAACATTGAGTTTAGGTTTAATATATGGGAACGACAATGAATAAGACACAAGCTATTTTATTATCGTGTTTACTATCTACATCATCAGAGGTGTTAGCCGGACTAGGGAGCGTAAGCAAAAGTGCCACAGTCTCTGGTCCATTGGATGTTAAGACCCTTACGCCTGGTTATATCCGCCCAGAGGAGGAAGTCAAAAGTATCAATGCCTACAAAAAACTCCTGGAATTAAAAGCTAACCCAGAAGCAGCCCATGATGCACTAGCTGAGGAAAACCTTACTCAACGGGAATCTAAATTAATGGAAACCATAGAGTTACAACACAATGAAGATGAAAGAATTAAAGCCAATTTAAAGACAATTGAAGACGGCATGCCTGGTATTTTTGGAAAAGCCCTCAATGCCGTTACGTTCGGGTATTCGGCAACAGGAGTCCCTGCGGATTCAAAGGAAGATTTAACAAAAATTAAAGGTGCGATTGCGGATATAAAAGCCAATATAACAAAGCAAGAAGCCGAATTAGAAGAGGTCAGCAAAGACCTCAATATGATGAGTAGCGAGAAAGAAAAGCTCGCAACAGCTCTGCCAACTCTTGTGAAATCGGATGTCGCCGAAGCACGTACAAAAGCTTTTAAAACGAAAGAAACGCAATTAAAGGGTGCCGATCCCATGCGGGAGAGGCTGAAGGCAATTAAACTTGGAGATACGTCAGATACAGCAGCTATGGCGATTCTGGCAGAAAGATTCCTTATTAAGCTCGATGCCCTTGATAAGCTTTATCATACCTTATCTAAGAAGATCGCAAAATTCCGAGCCATCATAGCAGACGATCAAGCTATTCTTAAATTGATGAAAGAAGATCCTGATTTGAAACAAGGTGCTGCAGGGTGGGGATCAAAGATTATTGATAAAATAGTGATTGTTGTCGCCTATAAAAAAGAAGCCCATAAGACACAAACAGAAGCCAATGATGAATCCTACAAACTTCGCAGAGGGTTAGAGGATATTCGAAAAGTTTTGAACGATGAAGTCAAACAATATGGAGAAGTCATAAAATCTTTTGAAGAATATACCCTTGCACTACCAGTGAAAATCAATGAGTTCAAGAAAAGCAAAATAACTTTCTTTAAGACCCACTATGTTACACTCTCGATAGCGATTTCTGTTGCCAACAAAAATATTGTTGAAAAATTGGTCGCGAGTTTAAATAAAGAAACTGAGCTCAAAAAGACGGGGAGCAAGCCAAATGACAGCCTTCTAAAAGAAATACATAGTTTAAGAAATCAGTCAGCGTCTTATGATCGTCAGCGCCATTACCTGGATACCGTTTCTGAAATGACTCCTGCATCCCCAAAGGAGCTCGAGGAAGCGCATAAAAGAAGCCAGGAGGCCCTTGCTGCAAAAGAAGAAGTGAGCACCCCTCAAAAAGAAAAGAATGTGGATGAATTGCTCGAAGCCCTCGTGAGCCTGACAGCCATTGCAAAGGGTGGATCCGAAGATATCCTGAATCCATTGATCGAAAAATATTGTAAAGGCTTTTTCGGGGCGGCTGTCCTTACAACACTCGCAAAAAGCAATGCGCCTGCCCTTTTGGATCAGCTTACCGGCCTCTTTCTCAGTAAGCTTGCAGATTCCATGGATGAGGGAGCAAAGTTAAATAAGAACTCTCCACAGCTCCGCCTCTTAACTGTCATTCAAAAAATAAATGAAATAGATGGAAGACTTGCTTCTATAAATGAAAAAATGGGGGGACCCGCTCTTAATGAAAAAAGCCTCACCATGTCTAAAAAGGAGTTGGTCAAAGAAGGAAAAATGTTAAAAGACGTGACGGACTGTATGAGTCAGACGCTCGAAGGAGCCGTACGCAAAAAGAGTTGTGAGAAAGCCATTTCAGGAATAACCAAAAAGGCATCTGCTAAACCGTCAGAATTGACTGAAGACGATAAGGCCCTCATTGCTTATAAGCAAGAACTTGAAAGGGAATTTGCAGCCGTTCAAAAAGCAGTTGCTTCAAAAATTCCCTCAAAAGCAACAAATAAAGTCCAGCGGTCACAAGAAGCCCAAAGCGCCATTATGGAAGCCATGGTGAGCATTTTGGATGATAGCACAAAAGTTAGTAACGAATTGGCTCTAAAAGCTCTCACGCCGTTGACGGAAATGGATGATGACTATCGAGATTTCATAAAGGGTGCCCCAGCAAAGGTTGCCAAAAGAGCCATTCCAATTATCAATGGTCTATTAGTCAGAGCGATAAAATCTGGCCTACATGGTGCAGAAACAGACCCCACAAAACTAAAATATGACAATAAAAGAATCCCTGAGCTTCTGATTGCCCGAATCACTGAACCAGAGGGAAGCCCAGAATATGTAAAGCTCTCAAATGAAATTAATCAAGCCTATAAAGATGTTATGGCGGTCAGAGAAGAATATAAGAAGAAGTTGATGGATGTTGGAAAACAAGAGCGCAGACAGAAAGGTATGTTGGGTAAGGTTGGTTTGGGAGCTGAGACCGAAGCCAGCAAACGACAGCATAAACTCTCCATTGATGAAGCAAGGAAAGCTGCTAGCAACCTCGTCCAAGAAAGCGAAAAGTATAAGGCTGGCATAAAGAGTCAGTCAGGGAGTGGTCAAAGCCATCCCTAAAGAAGAAGAGATAGGAAAAATATCATGTTCTCTCATATACCGAAAACGATTCAAGAGTGTTTAGTAACCTGTGTGAGATCCCCAAACCTCTTTATCAGACCACTCCTAATGCTAACAGGGCTCTCTTTCTGCTTAGTTGCAGCAGAGTCTAGTGAATCAAAGGTTCTGACAAGGCAACAAGATGCGCCTCCCCATGTCAGGATGCGGGACAATACATCCTCATCCGAACTTGGTGAAAGACCAAAGAGCGACAATTCAACGGGTACTAAGGACCAACTTCCTGGCAGAGGAGATACCTCTGTAGAAGAAAAAGTTAAGCTCGGAAAATACGAATCGCTAAATCGTGTATATCTTGAAGCGAGAGAAAGACAAAAAGTCCTAAAAAGCAAAAGCAACCCCACAAGTCCAAGAGATCGAGATGATTCGGCAAAAGATACCCTCAACTCAGCACCACCTAAAGCAGAGGGCCCCAAACCGAAAGCCAGTGAACCTGCAGCTCCAAGCTTTTTAGAGAAACTGTTCAGTAACCTGCGAAAATCGGGCCCAGATCCAAAGAAAGCACCAGGTCCAAATCCCGAGATTCGGCGAAAATCTTATCAACCCTCGACGTCAGATGATATTTTGAAATAGATATGGGCCTAAGGTGCATTCATTTTCTGAAACCCCAAAAAGTCACATTTTTTCGTTCTTAAACTCCAAAAAGTCGCAATCTGAGTGTTATTTATGCCCCTATTTCTTACCCAACACTTGAATATTTTCCCTGTTTTCGTTATTGATAAATGACAGTCCCTTAACAACTTGAACGACAGGATGAAAGCTATGCACGCCATTAAACTCAAAGACGGAACTTCTCGCCAATATGATGCGGTCGTCACCGGCCTCGAGATTGCGGCATCTATTTCTCCTCGCCTGGCCAAGGAAGCCGTGGCTGTTCGTATTGATGGCGTCTTAAAAGATTTGACCTTGCCTGTCCCTGCAGAATCCACTGTTGAGATTGTCACACGCAGTGAAGAAGATGGTCTTGAATTGCTCCGTCACGACGCGGCTCACGTTATGGCGGAAGCGGTGAAAGAGCTCTATCCGGAGACTCAAATCACCATTGGGCCTGCTATAACTAACGGATTTTATTATGATTTTCATCGAGAAAAGCCCTTTACGCCCGATGATCTCTTGATTATTGAAAAACGCATGGGCGAAATTGTGGATCGCAATGAAACCATCACCAGGGAAGTCTGGGATCGCCCAAAGGCCATCCAGTTTTTCAAAGATCAGGGTGAAACATTTAAGGCCGAACTCATTGAAAGCATCCCTGGAGAAGAGCCTTTGAGCTTTTATCGCCAAGGGAATTTTGTGGATTTATGTCGAGGTCCTCACCTTCCCTCCACAGGGAAACTAGGAAAAGCGTTTAAGCTGATGAAGCTTGCGGGCGCTTACTGGCGCGGCGACCACAATAACCCAATGCTGCAACGCATCTATGGAACCGCTTGGGCAACAGAGCAAGAGTTGAAGGATTATCTTCATATGTTGGAAGAAGCCGAAAAGCGCGACCACCGCCGTCTCGGCACAGAACTCGACCTGTTTCACCTTCAGGAAGAAGCCATAGGAAGCGTCTTTTGGCATCCCAAAGGCTGGACCCTGTATCGGGGACTTGAATCATTTATCCGGAACCGCTTAGAGGCCAAAGACTATGTAGAGGTCAAGACACCTCAACTCTTAGATCGGTCTTTGTGGGAAAAATCAGGTCACTGGGAAAAGTTCCGAGAGAATATGTTCACAGTCGACTCAGAAGATAAGGTATTGGCCATAAAGCCAATGAGTTGCCCGTGCCACGTTGAGATTTTTAAACAAGGCATCAAGAGCTATCGGGATCTACCGTTGCGCATGGCAGAGTTCGGATCTTGTCATCGTAATGAGCCGTCCGGTGCCTTACACGGTTTGATGCGCGTGCGGGCCTTCGTCCAGGATGACGGCCATATTTTCTGTACTCCTGAGCAAATTGTTTCTGAGACCAAAGATTTTTGCGATTTATTGAAAGCTGTCTATAAAGATCTTGGCTTTACGGATATTAAGGTGCGCTTCTCAGACCGTCCTGAAAAGCGTGCGGGGTCCGATGAAGTCTGGGATATAGCTGAAAAAGCCTTGGTTGAGGCTTCCACAGCCGCAGGATTAGAGTATACATTAAATCCGGGCGAAGGCGCTTTTTATGGCCCAAAGCTTGAATTTGTGTTACGCGATGCCATCGGTCGTGATTGGCAGTGTGGCACCCTTCAAGTGGACTATGTTTTGCCAGAACGCCTTGATGCGTCTTATGTAGCTGAAGATGGCAAAAAACATCGCCCTGTCATGCTTCATCGTGCTATTTTTGGCACCTTTGAGCGCTTCTTAGGCGTCTTCATCGAACATTGCGGGGGCAAATTCCCTTTCTGGCTCACCCCCATCCAAGTCACCATCGCAACAATTACAGGGGATGCGGATGCTTATGCAACTGAGCTCTGCAAGACGTTGAAAGAGCATGGTATTCGAGCAGAAGTTGATTTGCGTAATGAAAAAATCAGCTATAAGATTCGAGAGTTGTCTTTGCAAAAGATTCCCGTGATCCTAGTTGTTGGTAACCGCGAGGCTGAAAATGCAACCGTTGCCGTGCGTCGCCTCGATGGAGAGGCTCAAGAAGTCTTACCATTTAAGGATGTTCTTCACCAATTGGTGAGGGATGCTAAGGCCCCAGAGTGATGGGTGTAACTCCCTTTTAATTCATTGAATTTATTGCCTTATTGCCATTTAAAATGGTTCTAGCAGTAGACTCGGTGGATAAGAACATTTCAAGTCACGGCGAGGAGTGATGCCGCGCGCTTTGCGGAGGCGAACAACGCGGCAATCTATGTATTTGATTCCTCGTGAGAATATTATATAGATGGTGGTTAGAATACATGGATTGCCGCGTCGCTTACGCACTTGCGTGCGAATGCTCCTCGCAATGACAAGTTATTTCTTAAAACATAACATCTTAGGAAAGATTTTTGGCAGCTGTAATTACTCAACTAAGCCCCCGCAAAGGGAAAATAAGAAAAGTGGTCCTTGACTTGTTGGGAAGAAATTGCTTAAAGTTCGCAAGTGTTTTCGAAGTCCCCTTCGTCTAGAGGCCTAGGACACCGCCCTCTCACGGCGGCAACACGGGTTCGAATCCCGTAGGGGACGCCA